>NZ_CP088155.1:300000-600000 GCF_045160055.1 Metamycoplasma faucium
CGGAATTGGTTATACTTATTTTTCTAAATAAGAACTAATATGAATTCAAATATATTCACAATAGCACTATCACCTGTTTTATATTTAGTATTTTCACTATTTTGGGGAATATTTATTAGTTTCCCATTTTTAATCTTGCAAGGTCTTTTTAAGGCTGCTAGATTTTTTGGTTTTGAATTACTTAACCTAATTATTTTTCAAGTTGAACCAGGTGACTATACTTTTAGTTTTTCAAAATTACCAATTGCATTTTTAGCATTTTTAATATATGGGTTATTATTTACAATAATTTTCATTATATTTTCTTTTATCAAATATCAACTAGCTAAAAGAAATAAAAATAGTAATATGGAACATTTAAGATTTAAAAATGTTTTAAGATCTTCATTATCAGCGTTTTTATGAGCTTTATTATTACCTTTTATGATATTTATACTAAATTTAGTATCAGCAATAGTTTTTAAATATTTTACTAATATTTTACAATTACAATCTGGTACAAAAGCTGATGTTATATCACAATTATATGCATCATTAAATAGCACTAAAGGTATACCTGATAATTGAGTTAAAGATTCAGTAGAAAAAGGACAATTTGCTCCATTAGGATTTGATATATTTTTAGCAAAATCAATACCAAGTTCTTTACCAGTAGCACTAATTTTTATTAAAAATATGGTAGTAGCTTGAATGTGTTTAATTATATTAGGTGCTATTTTAGTTGATATTCTTAGAAACTCATTAATGCAATTTACTTTGTTCTTAATTTCACCATTAGTTGCCGCTAAGTCAATTGATGATAATGGTAAATCGCTTATGAATTGAAAAAATGCATTTATTCAAAGTGCAATAAGTATATTTTTATCATTATTATCTCTAAATTTTTTCATTATATTTATTTTAGTTCTAGACCCAATTAAAACAAAATTATCATATCTTCAAATTATTGGTGATTTAGTTATTTATATCGGTGCAGCATATGCCACAAAATCAATTAATAAATTGATAGGTGATATTTTAGATATTCAAGTGTCTAATTTTGGATTTAAAAAAGCTGCTCAATTTATTAGAGGTGGTGTTAAATTAGGTGCTGCTACAGCAGCTGCAGGAGCAGCGGTTGCTTCAGGTGGAGCAACTTTAGGAGCAACTTTAGCTAAAGGTGGATTTGCTAATACTGTAGGTGGTTTGCTTGGTAAAGCAACAAATCTTGCAAAAGTAGGAAATAATAAAAGTATTGCTAAAAGTATGGGAATGTCTAAAGATTTTATTAAGTCTACATTCACTTCAGTTGGCAAAAATAAGCCTCTAGAGCAAAAGAAAGCATTGGAGACATATAAAACCCTTGCCACTGATAAATCGGGCAATCTAAACAAGAATGCTTTAAAAGATTTGGATTCATTAAAGCAATTTAAACTTTCTCAACTTGAAAAGGAAAAACAATTATTACAACAAAATGCTAATGCATATAAAGTTTATACAAATTCTAATGCTGATTCATATTTAGAACAAAAACGAGCACAATTAAGAAATATAAAACAAGAGCAAGAACATAAATTAGCAATTGCTAAATACCAAAGAGAATTAGAGGAATTAAACAACCCTAATGATGAAAATAATATTGATAAAGAGCAAAATACTAATGAAAGAGAGAAATAATTATGTTACAAAATAAAAAATTAGCAGATAAAACATTAACTATTTGAAAAAATTTCACTGTTTTTGATTTAATAGTTTTATTCATAGTTTTCACAATATCTTTGGTAATTAGTATGTTTACTAACAACTTTAATTGAAAGTTTAAAATTGCTATATTTATAATTATTTTTAGTTCAACATTTTGAATTTTATTAAATTCAAAAAAACATAATTGCAGATTTTATGTTTTAGCTTTTAGAGCAATAAAATATTGAGTAGGAGTTAGAAAATATAAGAAAGATACAAAAAATACTACTGCTCATTTAATACCTTATCAAGAAATTATTAATGATAATATTGTAATAACTAGAAAAAATAATTTTGGTATCTTTAGTCATTTCTCTGTTATTCAAATTAAAGGATTTAATGTTTTTGTTAATTCTGAACAAGATAGAGAAAATGAATTTAATAGATTTACGAATTTATTAAATTCAATTGAAGATAAAATATCAATTGTAAAAACTTCTTCTTCGATTGATTTATCAGAAAATATCAAAAAAATTAAACAAAATTTTAAAAGTGAAATTGTTAAATCGAATGAATTAGCGGAAAAATATTGTTTGTTAAATGAAAAAGAATTAGAAACATTAAATAATCAAAACAATATTCATAATTATTATCTAGCAATTTTTGGTGACTCTGTAATTGATTTAGAGAACAAAAGAACTAAAATTTTAGGACAACTATTACAAACAAAATTTAACCCTAAAATATTAGAAAAGAAAGAACTAATTGAAGTTTTAAATTTAATTTTTAAAGTTAATCTAAATGTTGATAGTTATGATAACTTTGATTTAAGTTTATTAGCACCATCAAATGTTGAATTCAATAAAAAATATGTTACTGTTGATGATAAATTTATATCTTTTCAAGCAATTAATGATTTTAATAACATTGAAATTCCCGAAGGGTGAGTATATAAGTTATTTTCATCAAATTCTACAGTCATATGAAATTTATCACCTTTTGATGATTCATTAAAAGAAAAAATACTTAACAAAGCTTCATCGATTGTGGAAATTAATAATAACAATAAATCTAGATTTAAAACTATGAAATCAGCAATTGAAATAGAAGCTATTGAACATTTAATTTATTTAGCTAATACACAAAATATGAACATATTTAATAGTAACTTTATTTTTGTTAATCAAGGGAATAATTTAGAAGAGCTAAATATTTTAGAAATAGAAAATCAATTAAATGCTTCAGAAGTTAGTGCTAATTTAAACCCTTTGTTATTTAAGCAAAAACAAGGATATAGCAATGCTTGCTTTTTAAATGGAGATACACTTAACAATGATTTAGAAATGGTTTCAGATAATGTATCAAGAGGATGAGGATTTATTAATTCAGAATTAAATGATAAAACTCCATTATTGTTTGGATTTGATAGAACAACTAGTTCACCCTTATTTTTAGATATTAAAACTAAAAATTCACAAAGAGTTTATTCAAATATGTTGGTTACTGGAACACCAGGAGCGGGTAAATCAACTTTAATGAAAAAAATGATTTTACATTATTTAATATATGGAGTAGATATAGTTATATTAGACCCGCAAAGAGAATATTCTAAATATGCAAAAATGTTTAATGGCGAAGTTTTTGAAATGGGAAGTGGTATTAATACTTTAATTAATCCATTACAATTAGACTTGCAATTTAATGAACAATTAAGTATAAATAATCAAAATAAAATCATTATTTCAACAAATGTTAGAAAAGTTCAAAAATTCTTAAAATTAATGTGTAATTTTAATGATATTCAAGTTAGATTTATTGGTAAATCTTTAACTGAACTTTATAATAAATGAAACTTTTATGATAAAAATGTTAATTTCTTAAAATTAAGAAATACTGATTATCCTACAATCAATGATTACATTAATTTTTTAGAAAACTATGAATTTGATAACAAAAATGATAGAGATATTTATCTTAAATCACAAAAAATGTTACTTGCCACTTTAAAATCTGAGTTTACTAATAATTCACCATATGAAGCATTGTATAATGGTCATACAAGCATAAATTTATCATCACATTTTAATATTATTGATACATATAATTTGTCTACAAAAGATGATTCACCAGCATCGAAAGCAGGTTTATTCTTAATTCTTTCATTTTTACAAAATAAAATATCAAATAATTATTTTTCAAACCCTAATGGAAATAATTGAATTATGTTAGTAATTGATGAAGCACATAAATTTATTGACCCAGTTAATCCAATTGCTTTAGATTTTGTTTGAGATACTGCTAAAACTATTAGAAAATATCGTGGAATGTTAGTTTTAGGAACACAAAACTTTATGGATTTTAATCAAAACCAATTAGTATCAACTAAATCTGCTGGAATTCTTGAAAATATGCAATATTCTATTACTTTAAGGTCAAATTATCAAGATATTGAAGCTCTTAAAAATTTATTTGAAAATCGAATACCACTAACTCAATCAGAACTTCAATATATTTCATCAGCACCTGTAGGCGGTGGGATTTTATCTATAAATAACACCACTAGATTTCAATTTCAATCATATTTTAATGATATTGAAAAAGAATTAATGTTTAACAATGGAAATTTAAATAAATAAAGGAGAACTTATGAAAAAATGAACAAAAATATTATTAGGAACTTTAGCAGTTTTATCATTTGCAGGAATAGGACTTGGTATAAAAGCTTGTCAAGATAAAAGGAAATTAAATTCAGATGATAGTCGTATTAGTAAAGATAAAATATCTAGCATTAATGAGTGAACTGAAAACTTACCAAATGTAAATACAAAATATTTAGATATTACTTTGCCAGAACATTTCTTTAATTTTAGAAATATTAAGTGATTTTTGTATACACAAAGAGCCTACCGAGTAGCACCACCATTTGACAAAAATAAAACTGAATGATATGCAAAAGATGATATAAAAAATAACATAAAGAATTTTTTTAGAAGTCAAATTGAAAAATATTTAATAAATCAAATAGGTTTAGAAAGAAAATATTGAGATTTAGAAAACCAAATAGATTCTATTTTTGAAACACTATGAGATAAATATTTATCTAATGCTTCTAACTGAAGTGGAGAGCATATTTCACAAACTGAAAGTCTAGGTGGTGGAGGCGGACATAATGGACACGGCGGAGGAGGGTCACCGAGATTAATTCACTATTTTTTAAGTTCCCTTACTTTCCATCAAAATATATCTTTCACTTTGAAAACAAAAATAAGATCGGAATATAAAGCATTTGATTATTTCAAAAATAAATTTAAAGAAAAAAATTTTATTTCAGAAAACAATAATGTTGATTTAACTACTGATTATAATAGAGATACTATTGATAATTATCGAAGAAAAGAACCTGAATATGAACTATTTAAAACTAATAAAGAATATTTTTTAGAATGAGCTAAAAAATTGGATGAATTATCATATACTTTCGACAATGAAACTTGAAGACTTAAATATGAAATAAATGATGACAATAAAACAATTAATATTTATATGGTTAATGATAAATTTGGAATTAAAACTCTTTTAATTAAAAATCAAGGTTTTAACTTCATTAAATCAAATAAATTAGACAAATTAGATACTATTTCAAAATTTATTTTATCTGAAGTTGGTCAATATTTAAATTTTAATAAAATAAATTCTGATAACCCTACTGGAATGTCTGATGATAAACCTAGAAGAATACAAAATGATAAACCAATAGGTTTAAATGGAAATAATTATTATTTAGGAACATATAAATTGCATACTTTAGCTAAATTTTCATTCACTGCACCAAATGATAATTATGTTGTTAAAGTTAATGGAAAAAAAGTGGATGTTATTAATAATAAATTTGATATTCCTTTAACTGATAATAGAAATGATGCTTCAGATGATGAAAGAATTCATAATGATGGTGTTGATAAATCCAAACCTAAGGATGAAAATAACTCTCATAAGAAAAATGAATATACAATCACAATAGAAGAATATGACAACATCAATACTGACATATCTCCTAAAATAACTTATACTAAAAAGTATATTATTGAGACTAAAACAGGTAGTCTTGATTTCAAATGATATGCGTGAGACCCTAAAAATAATAAAAATCAACAAGAATTAATTGAAGAGTATTTAAAAGATGAAAAAGGAAATATTAAAAGAGATGATAATGGTAATCCAATTAAAAATCCTAAATATGACCCTTTAATTGATAAAAACACTGGAACAAAAAAAGAACTAGTTTGATTTGATACTTCAAAATATTCATTATCTAATGATATTGAAAATATGAATTCAATTGAAAAACTTTATGCACAAAAAACTGGTCTTCCACCGTATGCATATACATTGCTTAATTCAATAGGAACTAAAATTCGTGATAAAGGATTTATTGCTGAAGCTTCAGTAGTTTCTAAAGGTGCTTTAAGACAATTGTTTGGTGAAATTAAAGATTATTATATGTTAAGACTAGATAACAATTCTGCATTTAATTTCAATAAATGAACTAATCCTACTAAACTTGAAAATAAAGTCTCTGAAAACTCATATATATCAACCGAAGGGCTATATCTATTTTATACTAGAAGTTCTGATGGTTCAATATCAAACTTTAAAATATTAAGAATAAAAAACGATGATAATATGATAGGGAAAACATTTAGTGAAATAAATGATATTAGTTCA
Organism: Metamycoplasma faucium; assembly: GCF_045160055.1. Taxonomy (GTDB): domain Bacteria; phylum Bacillota_I; class Bacilli_A; order Mycoplasmatales; family Metamycoplasmataceae; genus Metamycoplasma; species Metamycoplasma faucium. Next base: position 306,388 of record NZ_CP088155.1, read on the forward strand.
ATTAAAAATCTATGAAAAACCACAACCGGTGAATTTTTCGCTAGATATTTAGAGAAAAAACATAATATTTATAGAGACCAATTAAATTTATTAAAATATGAACAAATTCAAGAATATTGAAGACAATATATTACATATCTTGCTAAAGGAAATTCAGAAGATATAAATATTAATCCAAATTTTGATTTTTCATCTGAAAATAATAAATTTAATAACCAATTTGAATTTTTAGAATATCTTAAAAACAATAATATTGATTTAATGAAAAAATATGCAAATTTTGCTTATAAAGATTTAGTGGAAATATCTAAATATGAATTTATAAGTGAAACCGAATTTAAATTAACTTATAAGTTAAAAACTTCTGATATTAGATATAAATTATTGACTACTAGTCAAATTTATAGAATTGAATTTTTAAATCAAAAAAATAAAAATAGAATACATATTGATTGAAGATTTGATTATTTAAGAAAACAAATTCAAAACAATTCAAAATCTAAATTCTTAAAATGATTAAATAAATCATATTTTGATTTAATTGGTAATTCAGATATTGATAAAGAAAAATTAACATTTGATTGATATATATTAAATGATAAAATACACCTTACTTTTAAATTGAAAGATAAATATACTAATGATTGATATTTAACTGCTTCATCAATATTTGCATCTACAAATTTTAAACCTTCTTCACTTTTTGATGATTTTGAGCCTAATCAAATTAATTTAAAAGGTGAAATTAGAGATGAACAAATAAAAAATTTAATTATTAATCAAATAAAAAACCAAATTTTAAATTATTTAAAAACAAAAAATATGGCTCTTAATAAAAGTTTATTAAGCATTCCAGAAATAAATGAATCAATGTTAAATTTATTAAGAAATGTATATTTAAATAATGATAATGCCTTAAAAAATGTTGTTAAATTTAAAGTTTTATATAAAGATGGTAAAACTAATGAAGAATTAACTTTCGAAGTAATTAATTTTGCTAATAGTTATGTTTCAAAACCAATCGATTTATCCAAGATAAATTTAGATTTATATGACATCAATTTTGATGTATCTTATAATAATAAAGAAGAATATGAGAAAAAAAGATTAGAAATAGCAAAGCTATTGAAAGATTACATACAAAAAGAATTAACAAAGATTGACTCAGAATTAATTTTAGGAAAAAATGTTATATATAATGAAGAACAATTTGAAACTGTTATAACTAATTTGTTTTATAAGAATATAGTTTCAAGGTTGCAACTTTATTCAAATCATCCAATGATTAGTGGTGAAACTCATATTGATTTAAAAAATAGTCATAATACTACAACTAAATTTAATTTTAATGAATTATTAATTAATGAATTAAACATAAAATCAAATAACTATAATGATATTAAATCAAAAATAATTAGTTGAGTTGAAAATGAAATTAAAAATAAGAATTTAATATTCAATTTAACTTATGGTAAAGATTATTTTATTGAAAATATAGATAATCCAAAATTTCTAAAATCCTTAATAGCTAAAAATGGAAAAAATAGTTTGACTCTCAAAATAAAACCAAATTCCGAAAATTTTGATGGAGAAGCAAAATTCACCGTAAATAATGACTATGATGGAAAATTAAGCACTGAAGATAAAAATAGTTGAAAAGCAAAAAGAAAATTAAGTCCTGCAGCAATAGGATTAATTACTACTTTATCAATTTTTAGCCTTATCGGAACATTAATACCTTTGATAATTTTTATTTATAGGAAAAGGACAACTAAAACAAAATAATGAAAAATTTAAATAAATGTTTATATCGATTACGTGGATTTGGAATTAATAAGAAAAATTCTGTCTCTTGTGGCACATATCCTACATATTTTCAAGCATTACAAATATCAAAAGAGTTAATTTTAAATAAAAAATATGAAAAAATTCGCATTGAAAGAATTACACTTTTGAAAAATGTAACCATTAATACTCTTGAAGAAAAGAAAATTAATAATTAAAGAAATTTGCCTTTATTAAAGGCATTTTTTTATTATTAAAGTATTATTTATATATGAATACTAATGAAATAATACTAAATTATATACATAAAACAGATGATGATTTCTTTGTTTCTCTAAAGAGAAAAAATGAGGGATGAATAGTAAAAGAATGAATAACTAGAAAAGTTTATTTTAAATCAAATTTTTTGACTGTAAGAATTAGAAAATATTGTAAATTTGTAAATAATAAGTGACAATATTACAATGTTTTATTAGATACATTACATAAATATAAGCATATTGATACTGAAATCCAAAAAGAAATAACTAAAATTTATTTAAATGGATTAACATATAGAAAAATAGCTAATATTTATAGTTTACACCACACTACGATTTTTAATATTGTTAGAAAAAATTACTATCAAGATATTAAATTAAATAATTTAAAAAAATACAGTGTTGAGTCTGAATCAAAAAACACTATATACATTTCTATGGATGATACGTATTTTAAAGCTAAAAAAGAGAGAAACCATATTACTAAAATTAAAGCTAGAATGATTAATTTCTTTTTATTAGATGAAAACAAAAAACCTATTTGTAAAAATCATTTAATTATTTTATCTTCACCTAAAAATAATTGAACAATTGATGCTTTAGTTAGGAAGATATTATTTATTATTCGCTTTTTCTATTCAAATAAATTAAAAATAGTTATTTCTGGTGATGGAGCTAAATGAATAAGGTCATTAGCTAATCGATTAAAAGCAAAGTATATATTATGTAAATATCATCTTAAATCTAAATTTAATTTTATATTCAATAATTCAAATCAATTAAAATATGAATTAAACCAACTTTTTCAAAAAATAAATGTAAATTTAAAAGATTTAATTATTGATAATTTAAGAAATAATAATTATCGATTTATTCTAAATTTTATTATAAATAATTGAAATGATATTTATAATGCATTCGATGAAAAAAGAGCAAAATTATTATATGAATTTACAAACTACATTAAATCTAATCTTAAAGGACTAGAAGAAATCACTAAAGATGATTTAATCTATTACGGAAATACTGCAGAATCATATGTTTCTCATCTAATTAAATCAAGAATTAATCAAGATTATTCAATATTTAGTCTAAAAACAATTATTCAAAAAATAGTTAATCCTTTTAACTATTCACAAAATAATATTCAGATTGAATTATTAAATTTATAGATTTCTTTCTACACGCACTAGTGCGCGCATAATACTATGCACGCGTGCGTATACAAGTATATGCTAATGTTAGCAATTACAAAATAGTTTTACTGAAATTATTTTATTTTTAATTATATTTTTTCGATAAAAATAGAGTAGAATAATAGTTGTAAAGAAAAAATGCTTTTTTGTTTTTTTCTAAAACCCTTAAAAAATAGACACTACCAAATAATCATTATCAAATAATATGTGTATATTAGGTGACATTTTTAATAGATTATCTTTAGACATTATTTCTTTTTTAGTAGAATCAAAAATTTCATTCTTTTTTTCTGCATATTTTTCTTCATTTAGTTTATTTTTAAAAAAATGTAAATTGCATAACTCATTTAGTTCTTCAAATTTTTCTTTTTGTATTAGTGATACACCTTTAATATGTGCTTTTTGATATATTGTTGAACTAATTTCAAAATAATTTAAATCAGGTAAATTTTTACTATTTCTATAGTCGCTAATCTTATTTTTTAATTGTTGTTTTGATTTAATAAGTGGGTCAAATTTATTTTCAATATTTAAAATATATTGCTTTGTCTTAGAATTTTTATTTACTACATTATATCCACATAGTTCATCTAATAAATTAATTAGAGTATCATTTTTATTTTTTAAAAAATCAATATAACCAATTTTAATAGGTTCAAGTTTATAGTTTTCTAAAAATGATGTTTCTTTGTTACTATTTTTCGTAATTTTTAATATTTTATCAAAAAACATGATGAAATTTTTCCTATATTTTTCATCAATATTATTATTTGATATATATATTTGTGCAGTGTTTGGATCAGTGAAACTTCCTGTTGGATTATTGCCTGCTATTATAGCAATTATGTTTTTAAAAGTACTTTTGTAGTTAAATTTAAATCATTCATTTACTAATTCAATTTGCATATCATCTAATTCAAATATGTTATTTGATTTTTGTGATGGCCTTTTTTCTTGAGTTATTGTATCATTTCATAATTTTTTGAATAAAGATTCTCTATATCTAAAATTAGAATTATTTTTTTCAAATCAACTAGGTGTTGTGTAAGTATCAATTTTAATCTTCTTAAATTTTATACATCAGTTTAATATTTCGCCCGTTTGGTCAAAAACATCAAAATAGATTGTTCCACTACATTTTCCAGAATTATTTTCTCAATTTACAGTTGAAAAATCATAAGTAAATCTAATAATATTTTCATCTATATACATTTTATTATCTCCTTAAACAAACTTTCTAAAACTTCAACACTAATTGAATTTCCACATAAAAATAACATTTTGTTTTTAGTAATTAAGTTAGTATTTTTCACTTTTAAATAATCATCTTCTTCAAATCCCATATATAAAAATGCTTCAGATGGGGTCATATATCTAAGTTGCTTGTTTTTTTCAAAATAGAATTTAAGTCTACTATTTGCGCCGGACGCAGTTAAAGTTGGACCTTTATTAATCGGAGCATATATATATGCTTCAGAATTAAATGTTGTATATTTTAAAAGTTTACTTTTAGTAATATTAGAAGAAGTGGTTTTGAAAGAACTAATTTTAAAATTCTTAATAAGATCTAATTTTTCAGTTGAATTTTCTATTTTAATTATTTCGGAAAGTGTTTTATTTTTCTTACTAATTTTTGGGAAAGTGAACTTCTTTTTGATTTTATTTTTTAAAATTGATACTAAAAAAACTCGCTCTCTATTTTGAGAACTACCATAATCTGATGAATTTAAAACTTTTCAATCAGATTCATATCCTAAATCATTTAATGTTTCAATTCAAGATTGGAATTGATTTAAAAATTTTTTGCTAACCAATGCTTTTACATTTTCTAATAAAAGAACTTTTGGCAGATTTTTTTGATTATTTTTTAGTATTTTTTCAATTTGTAAAAGTAATCCACTTCTTGTATTGGGATTTATCCCTTTTTGTTTTCCTTGTTGAGAAATATCTTGGCAAGGAAATGAATAAGTAAATATATCTATATCTTTTGGTAGATTGATTAAATTAGATATGTTAACAAAATTCTCTCTCTCTCTCTCTCTCTCTCTCTCTCTCTCTCTCTCGTCTTATTAAATTTTGATAATAAATAATCATTATTTATATATCCATATAAATAAGGGAAAATTGATCTTAATTTGTTTTCTTTCATATTAACAAAATAATTATCTTTAACAGGTTTTTTACTATCTGAACTAAAAGGCATATTTTTTAATTTATTGACCATTTCTTGTTTTGAAAAATTGATTTCAGAATTCAAAACGCCATAGTGAATTGAAATATATGAAATAATTGCATCTATATATCATTCACAAGATCCGATATTAGTAACTTTAATATTTAATTTTTCTGATAAATTTTTCAATGCTTTTCATTGTGCACCAATTCCGGCAAATGCTTCATATAGAACTATTTCTTTTTTCATATTATTTCAAATTTTATCGGAATTTATTAGATTAGTCATATATGATGTTTATTTCATTAAATTTAATAATAATTTAATTTTAGATTAATAATGCTATTATATTAATAATAGAAATATTAAAAATAGGAGTGCATAATGAAACTAAAAAATAAACTTTCTATGTTATTAATGCTTTCACCAGCTTTAATATCACCATTTTTCTTAGCAGCTTCATGCAAAGAAAAAATTAAATATAAAGAAGAACTTCAAAAGTTACAAAAAGACTATGATGCATTTATTAAATATGTTGAAAAATCAAGTGCTACAAAAGCTAAAGAAATTATTAATGATAATAAAACTAAAGAATTAAAGAAAAAAATAGATGAAAAATTAAATAATCCTTCTAAAATTAATTCTTCATTGCTTAATGAAATTGAAGAAACAAAAAAAGCAATTATTAAGAAATTTAAAGATAGTTTATTAAATGATTTATTTAATTTAAATCGAGAATTTAATAATCCTGTTCTTTGATCAGAAATAAAAAGTAATGACGGAAACAAAATCAGTTCTGATAATGATAAAAAAATTGAATCATTGTATTCAACAATCAAAAAATTAAATTATTCGGAATTGTCTCAAATTAAATTTGATAATTCAAAAGAAGATAATGAAAAACTTCAAAATATTGAAAAAAAATTAGTTACCTGAAAAGAACTAAAAACTTTTGTTACCAAAATTATTAATGACATTAGAACTAAATCGTGAGATGAATTATTTAAAAAAGAAGTATGAAATCAATTATCAAACACTAATGATAAAATGCTTAAAGAGTTTTCAAATGAATTTAATAGAATTAAAGAAGTAGTTAGTTCTATTAAAAATAGCAATAATCTTGTATCTAAATATACTTTAAGTAAAATTACTGAGCGAAGATTAGGCGATCTTGAAGAAATTTTAAATACTGACATTCATGGATTAGACGAAACAATAAAACTAAGATTTCAAGCTCTTAAAACTTGAATTGAGGCTAGAATAGAAAATTATGATCCAGAAACGAAAAATATGTTTACTGAATTGATAAAAAAATATGAACCTAAAATAAATAACGTTTATATAGATGATCTAAATGATTTTTTAACTGAATATTTAAAATTATTCAACAAAGTTAGTTATAAATATGCTTTAAATTTTTTCGATGATGTTTTTGATAAAAAAACTGAAAGTGGGAAAATTTTTGAAAAAGCGAAAGAAAACATTAATAAGTCTAACAATCAATTTTTAAAAAAATATTTTGACAATTTAATAAATAACGTAAAAAGTTTACAACGTGATCCTGATAATTTAGATTGAATTAAATGCATGGAAACTAATGCTGAATTAACAAGTTTAATTGAAACTTTTGAATTTAATAGACTAAAAAAAGAACTAGCAGAAAAATTAGAAATTTTTGAAAAACACAAAATTTATGAATTTGAAAAAGATGAAGAAATTAAAAAATTAAATTTAAGAATTAAACAACGTTATGAATCTGCAAAGGCTGCATATGAATCAATGTATTCAGCTACTGAAAATGTTGAAAATGCTAATAATAATTTAAAAGAAATTCTTGAAAATCCAAGAATCAAAGAAAAACTAAAATAATATTTTTGTATAAATAGCATAAATATTGATTTATTTAAAAATAGCAATTTTATTAATTATAAACTAGGACAAAAAAATTAGACTCATAATTAACGTTATGAGTTTTTTTATCATTTTTAAGAAAAGAGGGATTTAATGGGTAGACATTTAAAGAAAAATGAATGATTAAAAGTTTTTAATTTATACGAACTATATATTAACTATGACATAACAAAAAAAGAATTTATGTCTAAATACATTCGAATAACAAAGAAAAATATCAATTATTGAAAGAATGCTTTACATTTGATTAAAACCAAATTTAATAATTATAATTTAGGTATGAATATAGAATCACAGACCGGGAAAGCTCCTAAAAAAGGCAAAAATGTTGGTAGAAGAAAAAAGAATAAAAAGGATGATGAATTAAGAGAAAAATTGCAAGATGAAGCATTGAGTAAATTAAGTAAAGAAGATCTTAAAAAATTAATACTAAACGTTTATTATGAAATAATACTTGATAAATATAAAAGTAAAAATTTGGACGAAGTTGTAAAGAAAATTAAAAAGACAATTTCAAATAAATTAACAAACGCTGGAATAATGAATGTATTAGGTATAAAAAAATCCACCTTTTACTATAGATTGAAAAATAAAAGCAATAGCAAAACACAAAAAATTAAATATGAAATGGAAATAGTTAAAGCTTTTAATACAAATAAAGGTAGATTTGGAAGAGAAAGACTATCTATTTTTCTAAAGAAAAATAATAATATTTCAATAAATGCACGCACTTTAGGTAGATATATGCAAAAACTTAGCTTGCATTGTTCAATAAGACAAGCAAAAAGAAAACGTGAAGTAAAGAATACAAATGTAAAATTTTTAAACATCGCTAATCGAGATTATGATGGAAAAAATAATGATATTTATGCTACTGATGTGTCATACATTCCTTCACCAAAAGATGTGAGAGAAAATCATGTTTATCTATCAGTATTAATTCATCACAAGACCAAAAAAATTGTAAGTTGAAATTTATCAAAAAACAATGATGTTTTTCTTGTAATGAAACATATTTCATCAACAAAATTTCCGTCTAATTTTATAATTCATTCAGATCATGGATATCAGTATTCTTCACATGATTATCTAAATTTTATGAAAAAACATAATGGAATTATTTCAATGTCAAGAGTTGGAAATTCTTTAGATAACAGAGAAATTGAATATTTTTTTTCGATATTAAAAACTGAAATTTTTCCTATTTTTCAACAAAAAGTTAAAACATTAACATTTGATGAGTTAAGAGAAAAAATTGACCAATTTATTAATTGATATAATAATGAAAGATTTATTAAGAAATTCAATTTAAAAACCCCTCATGAATTATGAGAGGCCTATACAAAACAAATAAATTGAGTCTAATTAATTTGTCCTAGTTTATTATTTATTGCTATTTTTTTGTGCATTTTGAGTTTGTAGATTTGCATTTATTTTTTTAAGTTCATCTAAAATTAATTCTTCATTTGTTGGTTTTGGCTCTTCTTCTACAATTGGTTGTTTTAATGCTTTTTTATATTCAATTGCATTTTTAATTGTGAAAACAATTAATAAGGTTATAAAAATACATAGTGAAATAATGATAAAATTAATTAAAGCCGCTAAAAATCTGCCTATATAAATTCCTTTAATTTCTCATTTACTTAAATCGCTAGTTCCTATAAAAGCTTTTGCAATAGCTGGCATAATTACATCATTCGCAAGTGAAGAAACAACTGCTCCAAATGCTGCTCCTAATAATATACCAATAGCAAGCATAAACATGTTTCCTTTTATGACTGCGCTTTTAGCAGATTTATAAGCATTTTTCATCACTTGTTTTTTATTATCTAATTCTTTTTGTGTCATAGTAAAATTATTATAATTTATTTATATATAAAAAATAGTTAATCATTATAATTTATAAATAATATATAAGATATTAAAAGGATTTACAATATGGAAAGAAAATTTACTGAGCAAGAACAAAATCGAAGAGATAAAATTCTTGAATTAGAAAAAAACAATATTAAAGCTTTTGGACCTAAAATTACTCCAAATTTTAGTTCACAACAATTAATTGATAATTATGACAAACTAACCAGGGAAGAAATTGAAAATAAAAAGGTAAATGTTATATTTAATGGCCGTGTAGTAGCAATGCGTGGTCCATTTATTGTTTTGCAAGATAAATTAAATAATATTCAAGCTTATGTTGATAAAAAAATATTAGATGAAAAAAGTTTAATTGTTTATAAACAATTAGATCTAGGTGATATTTTATCTATCAATGGAGAATTATCTAAAACACATACTAATGCTTTAATGATAAAAGCTAAAATAATAAATTTATTAACTAAAGCATTAAAACCATTGCCTGATAAATTTCACGGTTTAGTAGATAGAGAAGAAAGATATAGACATCGTTATGTTGATACTATAGTTAATGAAAATGTAAAAAGAACTTTTATTTTAAGAACTCAAATTATTAAAGGTATTAGAGAATATTTTGATAATTTAGATTATTTAGAAGTTGATACTCCTGTTTTACAACCAATTTTAGGAGGGGCAGCTGCTAAACCTTTTATAACTTATTACAATGCTTTAAGTCAAAACTTCTATTTAAGAATAGCCACTGAACTTCCTCTAAAAAAATTATTAGTTGGTGGTTTTGAACGTGTATATGAAATAGGTCGTATTTTTAGAAATGAAGGTGTTGACACTACACATAATCCAGAATTTACTTCTATTGAATTTTATGAAGCATATTCTGATTTGTGAGGAATGATGGATAGAACTGAAAATTTATTTAAATTTCTGACAAAAAAATTAAACATCTCAGAAACTAAATTTAATGGATATGATATTAAATTTAAATATCCATTTGGCAGATTAAATATGGTTGATGCTCTATCTGAAAAATTAAAAATTGATTTAAAAAAATTAACTGATAAAGAGGCAATTGAATTAGCTAAAAAACATGGTATTAAATGTCAAAAATATTATAAATTAGGTCATGTTATTAACGATTTGTTTGAAAAATATATTGAAGAAACTTTGGTTCAACCAACTTTTATTTGGGGCCATCCTATTGAAATAAGTCCTTTAGCATCAAAAGATTCTTCTGACCCCAGATTTACATTAAGAGCTGAATTATTTATTGGAACTAAAGAATTTGCAAATATGTTTACTGAACTTTCTGATCCTATTGATCAACTTGAAAGATTTGAAGCCCAATTAGATGAAAGAGAATCAGGAAATGAAGAAGCGAATGAAATTGATTGAGATTTTGTTAATGCACTAGAATATGGAATGCCACCTGCCGGAGGATGTGGAATTGGTATTGATCGTTTGATTATGCTTCTAACTCAAAATGATTCAATTCGTGAAATTGTTCTATTCCCACAACTTAAAGATCTAAAAAATAATAATCAATAATCTATTTTAAAAATTACTAACTATTTTTCTTAAAAAAATTGTATTATAATTAATTGTGTAATTTCTCTAAATAAAGGTTGAGAAATAAACTAGGACAAATTAATTAGACTCAATTTATTTGTTTTGTATAGGCCTCTCATAATTCATGAGGGGTTTTTAAATTGAATTTCTTAATAAATCTTTCATTATTATATCAATTAATAAATTGGTCAATTTTTTCTCTTAACTCATCAAATGTTAATGTTTTAACTTTTTGTTGAAAAATAGGAAAAATTTCAGTTTTTAATATCGAAAAAAAATATTCAATTTCTCTGTTATCTAAAGAATTTCCAACTCTTGACATTGAAATAATTCCATTATGTTTTTTCATAAAATTTAGATAATCATGTGAAGAATACTGATATCCATGATCTGAATGAATTATAAAATTAGACGGAAATTTTGTTGATGAAATATGTTTCATTACAAGAAAAACATCATTGTTTTTTGATAAATTTCAACTTACAATTTTTTTGGTCTTGTGATGAATTAATACTGATAGATAAACATGATTTTCTCTCACATCTTTTGGTGAAGGAATGTATGACACATCAGTAGCATAAATATCATTATTTTTTCCATCATAATCTCGATTAGCGATGTTTAAAAATTTTACATTTGTATTCTTTACTTCACGTTTTCTTTTTGCTTGTCTTATTGAACAATGCAAGCTAAGTTTTTGCATATATCTACCTAAAGTGCGTGCATTTATTGAAATATTATTATTTTTCTTTAGAAAAATAGATAGTCTTTCTCTTCCAAATCTACCTTTATTTGTATTAAAAGCTTTAACTATTTCCATTTCATATTTAATTTTTTGTGTTTTGCTATTGCTTTTATTTTTCAATCTATAGTAAAAGGTGGATTTTTTTATACCTAATACATTCATTATTCCAGCGTTTGTTAATTTATTTGAAATTGTCTTTTTAATTTTCTTTACAACTTCGTCCAAATTTTTACTTTTATATTTATCAAGTATTATTTCATAATAAACGTTTAGTATTAATTTTTTAAGATCTTCTTTACTTAATTTACTCAATGCTTCATCTTGCAATTTTTCTCTTAATTCATCATCCTTTTTATTCTTTTTTCTTCTACCAACATTTTTGCCTTTTTTAGGAGCTTTCCCGGTCTGTGATTCTATATTCATACCTAAATTATAATTATTAAATTTGGTTTTAATCAAATGTAAAGCATTCTTTCAATAATTGATATTTTTCTTTGTTATTCGAATGTATTTAGACATAAATTCTTTTTTTGTTATGTCATAGTTAATATATAGTTCGTATAAATTAAAAACTTTTAATCATTCATTTTTCTTTAAATGTCTACCCATTAAATCCCTCTTTTCTTAAAAATGATAAAAAAACTCATAACGTTAATTATGAGTCTAATTTTTTTGTCCTAGTTTAAAATTACCTTTTTTATTATTTTTAATTTTTAAATAGTAAAGATATTCTTTTGTTAATGTAAATATACATTAAGTTTTGCTTGGCCTTATCTTTTCAAAAGATTATCACAAAATATTATAATTTTTATATGACAAAACAAGAACGAGAAGAAAAATCACAAAAAGAATATGAAGAATCTTTAAAAGAAAGAGATAGACTTTCGGTTCAATGAAAATATAGAGCTAGATGATCTATTGCTTATTTAATCTATTTTCCTATTTTTTTAATTTTGTTTACTACTGTTCTTATTTTTATTTTTACTCTTGGAAAATTAGGATTTTATTTTATACCATTTGCAGGACTTCTTTTTACTAGTTGGGTTGCAATATATTTAATATTTGTTATAACTTGTAATTATGTTTCTTCAAACGGACCTGCAATATATGTACTAACGGCCATTATTCCTATTGGTGGTTTATTATAGGTTTTGCTATGGCTATTAATTTATTACGTTGATATAAAAAATTTTTGAGAAATAATACTGATGAAAAGCTATGAAAAGCTGCTTTTTATTGAAAATTATAAAAAAATGTCCAAAAATAAAAAATGATAATGCTAGTTATGAACATTATTTTTTGGTGAAGTTTAAATTAAACATAAATTATTTTAAAAATTCTTGTGCAATTTTTACAGTATAACAATTTGTAGTTAAAAAAATATTGTTTGGCAAAATAACATTATTTTTTTCTATTTCAATAACCTTATATTTAGAGACATATGTTTCATCTGTTATTTTGTTAGATAAAACTTTAAATTCAATAATTGATTCTATACATGTATTATTTTTGTTATATTTAATATTGGAAATATTAATTATTTGAATTAATTGCTTATTTTTATGATTATTTACGTAAATTAATGATAAAGCATTCATTAAAATTAAAGATCTATTTTTGAAGTATTCTTTTGTATATTTCTTGTCTAATTTTTCTTTGATTTTGTCTAATTTTGAATCATTTATTCAATATTTTTTTGTATGTTTTAAATAATCGTCATATGTGTTTATTATTTTAAGCCGATCATAAACATATATTTTAGACATAGCATTTTTATTATTATGTAAAAATTCATTTAATTTTTTTTCTGATAATGAAAAGCCTAAATTTTGATTTAAATATGTATTTATTTTAGATATTAAAAATCTTTTTGCATTTTCTTTTGATATACCCATTTTTTCAAAATTATCGGCATAAAAAGTTTGAAAATTATCAATTGTTGGTAAAAATTTATTTTCTTCTCATTCTTTTATGTTTGATTTTTGAATTAATTCTGAAAAACTAACATTTTTGTCATTGAATGAAAAATAAGAAAATTCATTTTTATTTTCAAAAAGAATATTGTGTTTAACAATTTTTTTATTATCACAAGAAATAGTTAATGTAACAATTGGTATGAAAGGCAATATTAATACGGGGAAAAAATATTTTTTATTCATAGTTATAACCCTTCTAGTATTTCAATAATGCGACCAGTTGTTTTGTTAACAATTATTCTATTATCTAATGATGTTCAATAATTTTTATCAATATAGTTAGGATTTATTGAATTAGTATTTTCAATATCAATTCCTCATTTTATAAATCTTATACATGAATTTATATATTGACTTCTAAAATCATTGATTTTATTATAAAAATCATCAATTATATTTCAAAGTGTAATAACGTTATTGATAAACATTACAGGAACTTTTTGTTTTATAACCTTTTGATATTTTTTTATATTATTTTCTTTATAGTTTTGAATAGTTGATAAAAAATAAGATAATGCACCAATTTCATATTTATTGTAGTAATAAATATTGTTGTTTCAAGAATCTATAAGATTAAATATGAATTTATGAGTTTCATTAGCAAAAACACCCATATATCTATCTTTACCGCCTGCAGTCATTGCTAAAAATATAGCTCACTTTGAAAATTGTTGCGCAACTTTTTTGTTTTTCATTTCTATAATTTGATTATTTATTGATTCTTTTATAGATTTAAAATGAAGATCTGAGTTATATTTTTGTATTTCGGCATATTCAATAATCATATTTACTTCCTATTTAAATTATATTCTTTAATAAGATAGTTATACAATTAATTAAAATAAGTAGAAATAAAAAACACAAATTGTGTTTGGAGATATACTCAATTTGAAATTATTCAATAATTGCTTTAATTTTAAAAATTGAGTTCATATAAATTTTATTTAATGTTGTTTTATCGTCATTAAATTTTGCTTTTAGTTCAAAAGTAGATTCAAGAATTCTGAAGGTTATTTTTTTGTTTGGATATTTTTTTCTGAAATTTGAAAGCTCATCATTAATCTTTTTAATAAAGTTTCTGATGTTTATCCCTAAATAACCATTATTTATATCTTGATAATAATAATTATTCATATGTTTAAATACATAAGTAAAATTAATAAATATTCTTTCTAATGCTTTTATAGCATTATCATTTAAATTTTCATTAATTAAATTTTCAAGTTTTTTAAGATCTTTTTCATTTTTGAATTTATCTTTATAATATTTTTTTAAAAAATTTAAATAATCAAATTTATATATATTTTCTTCAGTTGAAGAAATTGATCTTAAATAATTTTTTTTGTTTTCTTCAAGGCTAGAATATATGTTTTGGTAATATTTACTATAAGCATGTTCTTTATTTAAAAATACAACATCGCTATTCACCTTAAATAATGGAGGAGTAATGTTTTTTCATGGTGAAGAAGTATTTAAAAGTCTTGCATTATTTAAAATTCTATTTTTTGTATTATTAATATCATTTTTTTCCTGAGAAAAAGTTAGATCATATTCTTTATCTTTTTTTATTTCTTGAGTGTTAAATTTTGTTTTAATATTTAAATTATCATCATCAAAAAATTTGTTACGCTTTTGTTTTAACTTAGGATTTAGAGTTAAAGGTAAAGATATTAATAATGATGTTGCAATTATAAAAGAACCAAAAAGAAAAATATTACCTAAAATTTTTTTAGAATTCTTTTTAGGTTTAATTTTTTTTGGTTCTTCTTGAACATTTTTTTTGTTATTTTCAATATTGTTATTATCCATGATTTACTTTCTAAAATTATATAATGATAATATTCTTTGAATATTAATTCTTGCCATTTGATAATCACCATTTAATGTTTTATTATATAAATAGGCTAGAAAATGACTGATTATTCGATATTTATAAAAATCTTTAGGTTCTCTTTCTTCATATCAACGCCAAAATATATTTTCACTTGTTCTACTTAATCCTATGTTTTCAAACATATAGGCTATGTCTAAATATTTATTATTGTAGTAAGCAACTGATCAATCAATTATATAAATATTTAAATTATCAGTGAAAAATATGTTGTCAAGATTTAGATTGTTATGACAATTAGCATTCGGTTTTATTACTGATATCCATTCAAGTATTTCATCAACAATTTCCTTGCCGCCAATTTCCTCGTATAATTTTTCTATATCAATGTTATCTAGATATCATTTTATTTTCTCTTTTAGAATATTTGATGGAAATTTTACTTTCGAAGTATGGTATGTTTTCATTGCGTGAGCTAATGCTTTTATTTGTTTGTTATTTAGAAAATAAACAGAATTGCAATTAAGTCATCTTCAAATTATTCAGTTTTTATCTTCATATACACAAATAGGGACGAAATAAAAATTTTCAAGTACTGCTAGATCTAAACGGTTATCAAATTGATTATTAAATTTTTGAATAATGAATTTATTAGATATGGAATAATCTTTGCTTTGATATTTCAAAAGTGAATCAGTTATTCTATTTTGGGGAGGTTTAATTTTTGAATAAGTTGTTTCATATGCATTTTTATTAAATGTTTGCACTATATAAATATAATCTTCAAATATATTTGGGTCAAGGTTAAAAAAGGTGATTATTTTATTTTTATCAATACCTAAAAAAAGATGTAAAGAAACAGGATCAGCATATTTTGAATTATATGAAGAAAATTCAAAATCAATAAGTTTAATAAAACCAAATTTATTAACTAAAATATTATGTCTTTTGATGTTATTATGACTTAATATATATTCTTCATCTTTATATTTTTCAATTAAGTCTAAATATTTTTGGTCTTTGATATTAAATTGTAGTCAATTAAAGCGTTTAAGTTTTATATCTAAATGTTGAAAATTTTGTAGGCAATTAAAAATGCCATGTTCAATTTTTTCGTCAATGTTTAATTTGTATAAATCTTGGCCAGGGAATCATTTTTTGATTAAGCAACCATTTTTTGCATATAAATAATCTTTAAAATTACTTACTATTTTAGTTTCATTTGCATAATCGATAGGCAAAATGTTTTTTGGAATCCTTATTTGTACTCAAATGTTTTTAAATTTGCCTATGTATGTTATATTGTGAAAGCCTTCATAATAAAAACGAATATTTTTAATTTCACTAGCGATATTTGTGCCAAATATATTTTCAATTTTCAGAATTACATCATTAATTTCCTCGTTATATGATGCAGTATTTTTTTTATTTTTAAGATAATATTTCATTTATATACTTTCTTTAATGATAAAAGTTTTTTTAATAATTAATTAGTTATATTTTTTTATGTACTCGTTAATATATGTTTCAACTCTTTTGTTATATTTTTCATCAGGAAATGGATTAATTTTGTGTGCATTTATTCATAATACTATTAGTGCATTAACAATAATTTTATGTGCTAATAGATATTTTTCTTCATAATCATTTCCATAAGAAGCAAGAAAAATTTTTTCTTGCTCTTTAGTTAAATCGCTGCTTTCAATAAAATATGCAAGGTCAAAATGAACATCACCCATTGAAGCGTATTCTCAATCAGTAAAATATATAATATTATTTTTTTCAATCATATTAAATAGTCATAAATCATTATGACAAGGAGCTGATTTATCAATATTTTTAAGCAGTAAATTTATTTTTTTATAATACTTATTTATAGTTGGAACTTTTTTATTTAATGAACTAATTTTTTTTAGGTATATCTTAAATCTCCTCGATAATTGATTTTCTTGAGGGAAAGATAATTTAGAATTATGAAGCATTATAAGATTTTTGCCAATAATTTTTAATTGTTCATTAGTTAAAGTGGAAGGATTTAGTTGTTTACCATCAATTCATTCTGTTATTAAACTTTCTTTATCATTTTTAATAACTAAAGGATTAAAAGGTAAACTATTGAGAATTTTGTAATCTATTTTATGGTTAAATTCATCATAAGATTTAATTTTGATGAATTGATTATTATTTTTATCGAAATATGTTTTATTTGTATAACCTTGATTTTTTAATAGTTCCATATGATATTAAAAATCAATGTTTGATGCATATTTAGCATTTTCTTGAATAAAATCATGTCTTGGTTCAATGTCTTCGCCCATTAATGTAGCAAAGACAGTGTCACAGCTTGCAACATCATCAATTTGAACTTGAAGCATTTTTCTAACTGCAGGATCCATTGTCGTTTCTCATAATTGTTCAGGATCCATTTCTCCAAGACCTTTATAACGTTGGATAGCAACATTTCTTTTTTCTTCAAGTGATGCTAAAATTTCTTCTTTTTGAGCATCATTATATGCATATTGAACAACCTTTCCGGCTGTTATTTTATATAAAGGAGGTTGAGCTAAATATACAAAACCATATTCGATTAGAGGACGCATATATCTATAGAAAAATGTTAATAATAATGTTGTAATGTGAGCGCCATCAACATCGGCATCAGTCATTATGATAATTTTATGATATTTTAGTTTATTAATATTAAATTCATCAGTTATGCCTGTTCCTAAAGCATGAATCATAGTTGCAATTTCTTTATTACTTAGTACCGATTGAAAATCATTCTTTTCTGCATTGATAACTTTTCCACGCAATGGTAAAATAGCTTGGATCATACGATCACGACCCATTTTTGCTGAACCACCAGCAGAGTTACCTTCGACAATGAAAAGCTCAGTTAACTCAGCATTTTTAGAAGTACAATCTGCTAATTTCCCGGGCAAATTGCCTAAATCAAGACCATCTTTTTTTCGAGAAGCTTCACGCGCAGCATTGGCAGCTAATCTTGAGCGTTGAGCCATTAAACATTTTTCGATAATAGCGCGAGCATAATCAGGATTTTCACCCATATATTTTTCTAGTTTTTCGGAAATAATTTTGTTTGTAGCGATTCTTGCGTCTTTATTTTCTAATTTTCCTTTTGTTTGACCTTCAAAAATTGGATCAGTATGTTTGATTGAAATAATTGCAACAAGACCGTCTTTTACATCATCACGACTAATTTTTTCATCTTTGTTTCTGAATAATTTGTTATCCTCTGAATATTTATTATAAATTCTTGTTAAAGCATCATAAAATCCTTGTTCATGAGTTCCTCCATCAGGAGTTTGAATGTTGTTTGCATATGAAACAATATTTGACGTATAAGTTTCATTATATTGCATTGCAACTTCAACAATAACATTCTCACTTCCAGGAGTTTTATCTTTAAAGGTTCCTTCAGCATATATAATATTAGGAATTGTTAATTTTTTACCTTTATTTAATTCACTAACATAATCAATAACTCCACCTTCAAAACAAAATGTTCTAATAACATTTTTTTCAACATCTTCACATCTAATACTTAGTCCTTTATTTAAATAAGCAATTTGTTTTGCGTGGTCAATAATTGTTCCAAAATCAAAATCAACTTTATCCATAATAGTGTAATCAGGGTGAAACTTAATTTTTGTTCCAGTTTCTTCCTTTGGACAACTATCAATTATTTCAAGTGGTTTAACGGGATGACCGCCGTTTAAATATTTTTGATAATAAAGATTTCCATTACGTTTTACTCACACTTCAAATAAATCACTTAATCCATTAACTACAGAAGCACCAACACCATGAAGTCCTCCAGAAACTTTATAGTTACTATTATCAAATTTTCCACCAGCATGTAAAACAGTAAGTATAGTTTCAACAGCAGATTTTTTGGTTTTAGCATGAATGTCAACAGGCATTCCACGACCATTATCTGTTACTTCTATTATGTTATTTGGATGCAATTTTATTTCAATGCTTGTAGCAAACCCTGCCATAGCTTCATCGACTGAATTATCAACAATTTCTCAAATTAAATGATGAAGTCCTCTAAATCCGATTGAACCAATATACATTCCAGGACGTTTTCTAACTGCTTCTAATCCTTCTAATACTTGAATATTAGAAGCGCCATATTTTTTCGTTTCTTCTTCTTTATTCATATTTATGTCCTTATTAATTATTTAATTATTTTCATTAATAATTTTTATTATTTATTTATAAATAAATAATATAAATTATATTAAAAATTAAGTTTTATTAATATAAAAAAGCACGTAAACTTATAATTTTTATTTTATATTTATATTTTGTTTAGTTTAAAAATAGGAATAAAAGTTTAAAAATGAACAAAATTAAATTCAACTATATTTAATAAGTTAATGTTTGTTTAAGATTAATTAATTATTTTTGATTATCAATTTATTGTATTAAATTGCAGGATTTTATATGATGAAAACAATAGACCAATATTAAATTATTTGTAATTCTATTTATAAAATTTTTTAAGATTTTTAATTTCTTCTAATATTGATTAATCAAATTTAAGTTGTTGCTCATTAAACTTCTTTTGCTCTTTAAATTCATTAATTACTAATTCTTAAAATATAGTACTGCCTTTTTTTCAGGTATTCCATTCTTTTCTTCTATTTATATTGATTACGTCTACATTCTAATATAGAAAAAATTGATAAAAATTCGTAAAACTTTCCATTATATTTTTTAAAATTTTTTAAATTAATAAAAATGAATGTTTTGCTATAAAATAATAAAAAACTCATAATATAATATGAGCTAATTATTTCTATATTATTTGTGTTGTTAATATATCTATAATTCTTGCTTATGGAATGATTCTAATTTTGTTAGTCTTGTTTCAACTGAATCTAATTTGTTTTCAACTGAAGTTAGTCTATCTTCAATAGAATCTAAACGTTTTGAAAATGATTCATTAAATTTCTTTTGTTCTGCAAATTGCCGAGTTACAAATTCATTAAATTTAAGTTGTTGCTCATTAAATTTCTTTTGCTCTTTAAATTCATTAATTACTAATTCTTGAAATTCATTTTGTTTCATAGTTCTGCCTTTATTGTCTCTAACAATTTTATTGTCCTCATTTACGACAAAAACATAATATTTTACTTTTGGATTATCTGCGTCTTCATCTATATATGATTTTACATTATTGTATTTTTTTATATCTTTAATTAATAAATTTGAATCAAATTCATTATTTAAATTAATTAAATGTTGTTTTTTTGTCATTTTTTCTCCTTACATTTTCATTTTAAAGGGTAAATGTTTAATAAGTTAAAAATTGGTAAAAATTTGTGAAAACTCATGCCTTAATTTCTCAAAATTTTCCAAATTAATAAAAATCATAGTATTTAAAAGAGAAAAATATGCTTTGTTAATAATTAATCGCTAAAACACAAAACAATTACAAACATTATTTATATTATATTTTTCATATCTAATTATAAAAAATCCTCACTATAGTTTCTAATGTAGTGAGGAATAAATAATTAAATTTTCTATATTATTTTAATAGTGAACCCATATCAACATCAGCTCTTTCTTTTTCTGATGCCTCAAAATATGGGAAGTTAACTAGTTTTAATTTATCTGCAACATATATTGTTGGAAAGTTATAAATTTCAGCATTAAATGATCTAACTTTTTGATTGTATACTCTAATTGCTGCATATATTTCTTCTTCAAGAATAGTAATTTCACTTGATAATTGTAGATATAATCTATCTGCTTTAAGTTCAGGATATTTTTCAAGTTGAATATTAATTCCTGCTCTAACACTTTCTAAAATAGATGCATATTTTGCAGGATCCTTTTCTTGTTCCAAACTAACAAGTTTTGATCTCATTTTTGTTACTTCTTCAAGTGTTTCTTTTTCATGTTTTGCATATCCTTTTACAACATCAACCATTTTAATTAAAGTAGCATAACGTTTAGCTTGTGCTGCTTGAATTGTTGAAGAAGATTCAATGATGATTGATTGTCTTCTGCGATATTCATTTTTAGTTTTTATGTATCAAACTGTAGTAATTATTGTTCCAATAGGGAATAAAATTCAAAATAAAATTATTCAAAATTTGACTCCAGAAGGACATTTTGCTTCATGGATTGTATTATCAACATTTGGTTTAAAACCTTGAGTTGATTGTGAATTTCTTGTATCAAATTGCATATTAATCTCCTTGTTTTTTTAATATTAATAATTATATATTTTATTTAGGCGAATATAATCTTTTTAGTGCATTTGAAATGTTAGCAAATGAATATTCATTGTTTTCAGTTCTTAATATTTTGTCATCATTTATAAAAATACCTAATAAGTTATCATTAATGATAATTTTTGAAACATTTTTAAGTTTAGGGAATTGATTATAGAAATTATCAATTGTTATTATAGCATCTTGAACTTCTCTAGGATTTTTGAAGCTTATTTCATTTATGTAAATATTATTCTTTTGAATTAAATTATCATAATATTGGTCATTTGTATAATTTAAATATAAATTAGAATTTTCTGTTTGAATAAGTGAATCTTGATTAGATAAATGATAATTTTCTGTAAAAATAATTCTTTTCTTTTCGTGAATTGGGTAAAATCTAACATATGGAACTTCAATTATATGACCATGAACTATAACATCATCAATTTCATCAACAGCATGTCATGAATTCATTGATATGTCTTGAAATATATAATCATTATATTTTTGGTGTTTATCTGCAAAATAGTAATTATCTTTTCTCAAGTCATATTGTTTGTTTCAAGTAAATGGTTTTGATACATTAATTGCACTTAACAAATTGATAAATCCACCTTTTGAATCAGTTGAATATGTATTATCATCTTTGTAATCAGAAACATATCCACTTCCAATTTCTTCAAATGATTCAGAAAAAATGTTTTTATTGCAATATGAAATTGTTAGCATTTTAAAAATATTGTTAATAGAATCTCAAACATTTGTTCTAATTTTTTCAACAATTGAATCAACATTAATTAAAAATTTATTATTGTTAATATAGTCAATTAATCAATTCATTTTAGGATCATATTCAGAATTATTTATATCAGTGAATGAATAAGTGTATAAATTATTTTTTTCTTTTTTAAAATCACTTATATGAAAATGTTCTTTAACTTTTAAAAAGTTATTTTGTGTTGTCAAAGTGAAATATTGAATGAATTTAATTTCATCATTATAAGTAAATTTGAATGAATGATTGAAATCATCATTTTCAGGTAATGTTTTTCCTAATTTTTTAATTTTCTTAATTTCAGAAGAATTATATCCATCACCTATTTTGCTAAAAGAAAGTGAAGGAAGATAGTTAGTTGGGATGGTAATTGCATTAGTAAAATCTATAAATGGAGTTGGCTCAGTATGATACCCAGTATATGTTTCATAATGTCCTCCATCACCATTTGAATTTGAGACATAAACTGATATTGAAGCGGATGTAGTTATGTTTCTGTATCTAATTTGTGAATATACTAAATCATAAATATAACTATTACGAATATCATATTTATTTACATAATTAAAACCACAAAAATCTCTTGTATTTTCAAAAATCTTTATTTCATCATAAACAATATTTTTGACATTTGTTATTCCATATTTTTGTAAAAAAAGATTTTTAATATAGTTAAGGTTATGGTATCCAAAAATATTAATTAGATCAAATGCTTTTTGATCACCTAATTCATTTATTTCAGTAATTTTTTTGTTTTTAAAATCATTAAATTCTCTAATTATTTTTCTATTTTTTTTGAAAAATTTTATGAAAAATAAGCCTATTAAAATAACAAATAAAATCCCTATTAAAACATTAGAAAATTTTCTTGCTCCTATTTTATTTACTTTTTTATTATTTTTAATTTCATTAATTTTTGATTGTATATTTTGATTTTTTTGTTCTGTTGTTTCATCAATGTCACTATTTTTGATTATTTCTTTTTTGATAATTTCATAGAATTCATCATTAAAACTATCATAAAATGGTTTATATAGTTTATTAGCAGGATCGATAAAAACTTTTTCTAGATCTACAATGTCTTTTTTTAAATTATTAGTTGCAGTTTTCTTTCTATTGTTTTTATTATCATCTTCAATGATTTTTTGAATTTCATTTATTTCTTCTTCTAAAATATCATTTTTTTCCATATGTTCACCTATTTTAATATTTTTAATATTAATAATTATCTACTATTTAAAAATTAACTTTGAATTTTTATATCATTCTCAGTAATAGAAATTAAATAATAATAAAAAATATTGCATTGTTTGAATGCAATAAGTCAATGTTTCGATTAAGAAATAAGTTCTAAAGCGTCTAATATTAATTGAAGTTGTTTAGTGGCTTTTTTATATTCTTCATCATTTTCATACTTCTTATTTTTAAGTTGATCAAATGATTTCTTTTGAACTTCTATTAATGCTTTCTTGCCTATATTATTATTCATTTTTTCTAATAATGTATCAATTTTTTTATTAACTTTTTCAAGCATTTTTTCATATTTTATTTGTGCTATTGTTTTAACTGTACATGAAATTGATGTTACGATAGGTAATGATGTAGCAATTAATGTAGAAGATAAAATTAATAATTTCTTTGATGCTTTCATATGAACCATTCCTTTTAAAATTAGTGTTATATAAAATTATATAAGAATAATATGTTTTTTATCACCTGAATTTAATATTATGTTGTTGTTTTTATTATTGAATAATAAAGCATGTTGTAAGATGTATAATTTTGTAATAAATCCAATAATGAACTTAATAGTATTTTTAAGTAGAAACGGAATTATTAATGGATAAATTAAAAAAATCAAAAATACTTAAATTAACTTTGGGTATATCAATACCAGTAGTAACAATTTTATCAATTCATTTTGGCATAATCGGTTATATAAATGCCTCAAGATATAATGATTTAAAACCAAAAAAATTTGAAACTAAAAAATATTTATTTACGAGTCAAATAACTAAATTAAATGAACAAGCTGAAAAATATTATTCTAAGGGAGAAAATTTTATTGAATCTTCTCAATTTAAAAAAATTTTAGAAAATGTGACAAATCAATATAAATTTATTTTTAATGAAAAATATGGCCGATGTGGATGAAAAGGAAGCCAAGACAAGTATATAACTACATATTTAAAGATTAAACAAAAAATGTTTGATGAAATTTTTAAAAATTGTATTTTTAGTGATAAATTACCTGATAAAAATAATTTTTCTTTAAGACATCTGAATTCATATAAAACAATAATTTATAGAAATAAAATAGAGCAAAGAGGGGAAATACATTTTCAAAACAACAATTTATCAATATTAAGATATTTATATGAAAATACTTGAATGAAATTAAATCTAGATTTTAATAAAAAGATTGGAACTTTTCAAATATTTAATAATTTAGATATAAATATTCAAATTGGATTCAATATTTTTATGAAAGATTAAAAATGAATGAAAAATTAAATGTAAATAATAGTGGAAATAAAAAATTGAAAAAGAAAAATAAATTACTCCCTTTATGAATTATTTTAGGAATAATTGGAATAATTGGTTTTTTAATTTTGCTTATATGAAGTGCTTTAGTTTTGATAAAACACCCAAAATGTTAAAATAAATTTTCTTTATCTTCAATAATTGAATATCTTTTTTTGGACGAATTATCAATTTTTATTTCACTAGTTGAGGTAGAAATTGATTCTTTTTTATCTTTTAAAACTTTAATATTTTCAGCTTGTTTTTCTAAATTAATAGGTTTATTAATGTTATTTTCATAACGCTTTAATGTATTTATATTGATTGTTTTGGAAATATATTCTTCAGCGGTTTTTTCAATATTTTTTTCTTCAAATTCATTATTAGAATAATTAGATTCTTCATTTTCATTGTTCTCAACAATGTTAATAGCTTCAAAAGTTGTTGTATAAAATGGTGAATCATCATATGCAATTTGACTTTCTCCAGTTTTTATTGTATTAGTTATTGTATTTTCTTTTGTTTCTTCATTAATAGTTTCAATACGATAATCATTAATCAAATTTGTTTTTTCAAATTTTTTTGGGATATTATGTGTAATTTCTTCAGCTTCTAAATTAATTGAAACTAATGCTGTTTTTTCAAATTTATTTTGAATATTTTCATTGTTTATTTCTGTTATTTCATTAGATTTTTCTCTAGTTAATGAAGAATTAATGTGTTTATCATTTTCATTAATTCAGTCAATATTATCACTTTGTTTTTGTTCATTATTTATAATTATTTCTTCTTTATTAGAAGAATTTTCAACATTTATTATTTTTTCATTAGTATTTGTTTTAGTAGAATCAAGTTTAAAAATATTAGTAAATATATTGCTTTTATTATATTTATATTTATTATTTTGAATGCTTTTACTTAATTCCTCTTTAGCTTTATTGCGTTTTTCTTTGTTAATACTTAAAGTTTTAAATCTTAAATCGCTTATAAAAAATAAGGAAAAAGTTATCGCTAATATTAATAGTGAAAAAATAAATGCTAAAACAATACCTGTTTTTTTGCCTACCATTGATATTATTCCATATAAAAATGTACCAATAATTCCTGCATTATATTTATAAGGTAAATAAACATTTTTTCCATTTTTAAATGTATTGAATCAACTATTGAACAATACTTTAAAAGCATTTTTGAATGAATAATCATATATTTTAATAGCTACAAAATAGATTGTACTTCCAAAAATAAGTATTCCCAAAAAGAAAATTGCTAAACGTCATAAGCTAAAATGAAATATATTATTTAGCGAATATGTATTTTTTAAATTGAACAATTTTTTTAAACAAAATAGTAATAAGAATACATAAAAAAGAATTGAAAACATTCCAAATAAAATATTTATTGTATATGAATGCAGTGTTGTTAATCATTTAATGTTTAAAAAAGATATTGTAATAAAAAAACACAAAAACAATATTAAAATTGTTCAAAGAAAACTAGTATCTTTTCAAACAAAATACTGTTTTTCTTTAGAAATTTTCACTTTTTGGTTAGACGAAGTATTAATTTCAACGATTTCTTTTTTATTTTGGTTTTCTTGTGATTTTTGCATTTTAAATTAATTTTAGAGTATTAAATTTCATATAAAGTTACAACTACTAATGGTTCTTTGTCTATCGCTTTATAAATTTTTCTTTTTATAGATTTACGTAGTTGTTCTTGAATATTTTTTAAATTTATTTCTCTAGTTTGTTTTCCCTTAAATTCTTTATCAAATAATGTATTAATTATATTATAAATAATCTCTTTATTATCTTTAGTAATTGAACCATATGAATTAATTTGCAATTCACCAATCGGCATTTTCTTTTTATAATCAATTAAAACACTTAAAGCAATAACGCCATCCCTACCTAAATTTTCGCGTTCTTTAATCACTTCAGATGATATATCGCCAATTCCAAAACCATCAATGATTAGATGGCCTATATTTTTCATAGTATGTTTTTGAGATTTTAGTTCATAGTTTTCAAATTCGGCGATTTTTCCATTTTGTAAAACAAGACAATTATTAAGATTCATTCCTAGATCACGTGCATCTTGCGTTGCAACAACCATATATCTATATAGTCCTTGGACAGGGATGAAATATTTAGGTTTCAATTCTTTTATAAAGTGTTTAATATCATCTTTAGCAGGATTGCATGAATAATATTGATCTGAATTAAGTTCGATTAAATTAGATGTATGTCTTGCGATTTCATCTAAAGTTAATGCATAATTTACTTCAAGTCCATTAACTGGAGGCGCAATAAATATAACTGCATCATCATTTCTAAATTTCAAGTATAAATCATTATTTGAAGCAATACGCAAGAAACGTAAATATAAACGTTCAATTGCCCCAGTTACAAGTACAACTGCATTTTTTGCTTCATTAGCATTTCGATAATCAATAAATTGTGGTCAGTTTAGACTTACATTAATTTTACTTACTAAATTTATTAGTTGTGAATAATTACGTCCATAAGTAATAACAGGACGATTATATTTTTTAGCTAAAAATAAAACTTCATGTGAAGTTATCATATCTTCATCATACAATCCAACAATTATTCTTTTATCTTGTGGAGTTTCTTTAAATTTATATTCAATTTTTTTAGTTATTCATAATTTATCAATTGATTTGCCTGGATAATTTGATCTTCCTGAATCCATAATAAGAATTTTTAATTCTTTGTTTTTGAATGCAGATTTAATTTTTTCAATATTAGTTTTTCCGTATGGACCTAAATCACCATCAACAAAATTTGTTAAAAATAATATATTTCCATCATTTGTGAAAAAATTAAATGCAATTTGTCCTGGTAAAGAACCTGCAACTTCAATCGGGGTAATTTTCACATTACCAAAGTCAGTTTCTTTATTAATAACTTTAACTTCGTAGTTATTATTTGGAATGTCATATTTTGAAATACGATCAATTAAAACAATTTTATTAAAAGCTGATGTATATACTTTTAAGTTTTTTAATTTCATTAATAGTCAAGGAATTCCAGAAAAACTTTCATTATGAACATCACTTAAAAATAAGCCTACAATATCTTTTTGTCTTTTTTCTAAATAATCAAAATTACAGATTAATGTATCAATTCCATTATGTGAATTGATAGGCACTTTTGTACCAAAATTAAGAATGAAAATTTTTTGGTCAATTTCTAATATATAGCTATTTTTTCCATTTTCATCCAATCCACCAAGAGCAAAGAAATTAATTTTTGACATTTTGTCTCCTCTAAAATTATTATTTATTTGTAAATCTAAGTCAAGTATTACTAATATAATAATAAAAAAATAAAAAAATAATGCAAATTTTTTAATTCTTAAATATTAGAAATATGTTCTTTGTAATTTTTAATTATGTATAATTAATATATGAGAGAAAAAACGCTTTGAGATTTTTTAAATATTGCTAAATTGTTTAATAAAAAAGACTTTTTAATATTGCAAGGCAGCACATCTTTATTTTTACATGGTGTGATTAAACGCATTCCACATGATATTGATATATTATTCCACAATTCGCTTTCCTTAAAAAAGAGAAATGAATTGTGGAATATTTTTATAAAGAATTTTCAGATAATAAAATATGAAGTTAATAATGAATTAGTGAAAAAATGTTTTGTTTCAATTAATGAAGAAAGTTTAAAAATTGAAAGTATATTAGGGAAAAATATTTCTGACTATTTTATCGATCAAACTTTTTTATCAATAAAAACTACAAATATTAATTATTTTTTTGCATCCAAAATAATTCAACTTTCTAATTCATTTAATATAAAATACAATTCTATTATTGATAGGAATAATAAAATTAATGATATATTAAATGATATTAATGAATTGATTACAAAATATGAAATATCTACAAATGAATTAATTAAATCATTAATAGAAAATATTAAATCAAATATAGGATATGAAATAATTTCTTTGCGAAATCATTATTATGATAATTTATTATTTTTATATGATTTATTAATAACTAATTATTTTTTTGTTAGTAAACAAATAGAAATGTTTTTGTCAACATTTAAAAATAATTTTAAATTAATAAATTTCTTGGAAAAATTGACAACTTGTTTTGATGCAAAAAATTATTTTGTTTATTCGTTATTTTCTAATCGGCAGATCGAAGAAAAAAGTTTAAATTTTTCTAATTATGGTACATTATTCACTTTAGAAAAAAATTCATTTAATTTAAATTTGGTTAAAAATTTTTTATTTTTATTAGGAAATAATGAAGAAATTATGAACCAATATATTTCCTCCCATTCTAATAAATTAATTATAAATTAATTATGAAAATTGATTTATTATTACCAATTATTAAATATTTAGAAAATTAAATAGGAGAAATATGATTTATAGTGAAGTTAATAATAATGAAATAAACAAAGAATATTTAAATAATATTTTTGTTAATGATTTAATAAAAATCAAATCAAAAATAAATTATTCAATCAAAGATTTGATTAAATATTTAGAACTTGAAATTTTTAAATATAATAAAAAACATAATTATAAAATACATAAAGTATTATATTGTGAAGACGAATTTTTTAATCCGTATTTATATGTTGAATTTAATCCCTTTGGGTCTATATTATTCTCGTTATTAAATAATAATAGCATTTTTATAAATCCAATTGATTCAACTAGAAAAATTGATAAGTTAGATTTAAAATGTGAATATCTTTTTAATTTTTCAAATTTAAATTTGGAAAAGAAAAACAATACAAATTTCTGCAACATTGAGAATTATAGATTTAAAAATCTATCAAAAAATAAAATAGACATAAATAAACAACTGAAAAATACAAAATTAATTAAAATGAAAGAACAGTTAGATAATAGAAGAAATATTTCTCTTTTAAATAAAAAAAATATTAATTCTGTTGATCCTAAGCAAGAAATAATCAATGCTGATGTAGAATTACCATATTCTTGGTGATTTAAAGGTTTAAAATATGATTTTGGTTATACAATTCCAGAAGACTGAGGATATTCTAAAACTGATTACGGCTTATGTCATTATATTGCTGCATCTATATTATTGCAATATAATCAATTATTTTTTTCAAATGAAACTTTAAGCGAAAAGCAGCAACAAAAATATATGGAAATATTGAATAATAGTATTTATTGAAAAGATAAAAAAAATATAGCAACTACACCAATATTCAATTCCAAAATGGTTTATGATCTTTGGGAAAAAGGTAATTTTAAATTTGCAACCACTCACTTGTATATGAAAAACACAATAAATAGTTTTATTCAACAAGATAAAAAATATAATCCATTAAACGTTCAAACAAGAATATTTGGATCAATAAGACCTTGAAAATGAATTGATGATTGTATACCTACTATGATTATGGGACAAGCAGCAACATATGGATACCATGCAATAATACCATATGGCTACTATGAAAATGAAAATAAATATTTAGTTCATTATGGATGAGAAGAGTATAGTCAAGTAATAATGGATACTAGTTTTTTAAATGAAACTTGATTAATAGGCATATCGCCCAAAAGTTATGCTTGTAAAGTAAGGGAAGATTATTTTTTACTAAATAATAGACAAATAAACTTATATAGATATGAATCAATAGTGAAAGCTACGTATAAATATCCTCCTGAGTATCCATATGAAGATTATCATGGAGCGTATTAAGTGATTTATTATAATTCATCAATTATTTCTTTTAAACTTTTAATTGTTACATTAAAATATTCAAAAAAAGATAAGAACAAGACATTGTTTTTATTGTTATTCTTAGCATTTTCATTCTTAACTTTTATTTCAATGTTAATATTAGATCTCGTGTTATTTAATACAATATATGGACAAATCAAAAATTGAGAGTTTAAATATTTTCTTACAAAAATATCACTTATTAGTTTATTTTTTGCAATATATCATTTAATGATTAAACAAGAAATTAATAATATTGTTTTTAATTACCTTAAAAATAATAATGGGGAAATAAATTATAAGAATAATGAAATTAAGTTTATTTTTGGCTTATTGATTAAAAATAAATTTGACAATAAATACTTATCTAGCATTTCATTAATCAATATTTTTTACATATTTGTTTATTTGCTACAATCAGGCGTATTTATTAATGATTATCCATTGTTTGGGCAAATAACAATTATGATATATTCTTCCTTTTTAATACTTAAATTTTTAATTTTGGATATTATTTTTTCAAAATTATTTTTTAAAAATATTTTAAAAAGCGAAAATCAAAATAAAATAGAAAAAAATGATTCAATAAATTATATTAATTATGTATTTTTGAATATATTAGCAATAATTTTAATAATATATTTCATAATATCGGATTATGTTATGAAGTGAAACAATGGTTTTTTTACATCTTATATTATCGTATTTGGTTTAGGCATCTCAATACCTTTAGTTATAATTACTAAAATATTATTTTTATTTCTAATTTTAAAAAATGAAAAAAATAAAATTAAATACTTATATATTTTTTTACCATTATTTTTAAATCCAAAAAATTAAATCAATATTTATATTATTAATAATTCATAAAAAAATAAAAAATAATATAAAAAATATTTTTTTTGTATATAATAGATTCTAGCAACCATAACGAAGGGGTTCCACCTGATTCCATTCCGAACTCAGCAGTTAAGACCTTCAGTGCCGATGATACCTTAATTGGGAAAGTAGGACGTTGCTTTTTTTATTATTTTTTATGTTAAAATTAACAATAGCTATGAAAAAGAGTCAATCATTTAGTTTATTAATTAAACAAGAAATAATTAAACGTAAGTATAAAAAAAGCGAAGAAAAAGCTTTAATATGTGGTATATTAGCTTCTTCGTTACATGAAAATAATTATGCATATTTAATAATTAATAATTATGAAGTATTTTTATATATTAATGATTTACTTAAACGAAATGATGTTGAATTTGAATTAATTAATAAAAATAAATTTAAAGTATCTTTAAGTTCACTTGATTGTTTGACTATTAAAAAACAAAAAGAATATTTTTCAGGTATATTTTTAAAGTCTGGTTCAATTAATAATATAAATAGTGTTAGTTATCATTTGGAACTTAAATTTTTTAATGAAAATATAGCTATAGAAAGCATGAACATTTTAAATACTTATAATTTAAACTTTAAATTATTAAAAAGAAAATATACATATGTTATTTATGCAAAAAAAATTGAAAATATATGTGATTTTTTAAAAGCTATTGAAGTATATCAAGCTTATTTAAACTTTGAAGAAACAAAAATATCTCGTGATTTTACTAATAACATAAATAGATTAACTAATTTTGACTATTATAATCAAGAAAAAATTGCTTATACAAATAGTTTGTTCTTAGATAATTTTAGTTACATTAAAAAGCATAATCATGAAGATTTATTTAATAAAAATGAACTTATTTTTTATGAATTAAAAGAACAAAATTTGGATTTAAGTTTATCTGATTTGGTTTTTAAAATGAAAGAGAAAAAAATACATATATCAAAATCGTCTTTGAACAGATATTTGAAAAAATTAAACGATTTTGTTTTAAAGAATAGGTATAATAGTGAAAAATCTTAAAAAAGGGGATAAAGTTGCCATTATTAGTTTATCATCAGGTTTACTTGGCGAAAAATCAATTAATAAGCAAAGAAAAATTGGGATAAAAAATATTAAAAATATTGGTTTAGTTCCAACTTTTACTGATAATGCATTAAAAGGAATTGACTTTATCAAAAAACATCCAGACCTTAGGGTAAAAGACTTAAAAAATGCATTTTATGATAAAACTGTAAAAATGATCTTATC
Organism: Metamycoplasma faucium; assembly: GCF_045160055.1. Lineage (GTDB taxonomy): Bacteria > Bacillota_I > Bacilli_A > Mycoplasmatales > Metamycoplasmataceae > Metamycoplasma > Metamycoplasma faucium. The sequence goes on from NZ_CP088155.1 coordinate 339,153, forward strand.
AGCAATTGGAGGCTTTGATACTTATAAGATTTTGCCTTATTTATTTAGTGATAAAAAATTTATTAAGTATGTAAAAAATCATCCTAAAATTTTTATAGGATATTCAGATTCAACAATTAATCATTTATTTTTTTATAAAATAGGCATTAAAACTTATTATGGAGTTAATTTTTTAGTTGATTTTGCTGAACATGAAGGTAATATTTTGCCTTTTACAAAGGAAAATATATTAAAACTATTTTTTAAAAGAAAAAATGTAAAAATTAATTCAAGTGAATATTGATATGAAGATAGAAAAGATTATTCTGAAAAACAAATTAATGTTCCAAGGATTTTTCATAAGGAAACTCATGGATTTGAAATATTAAGAAAAAAAGGAAGCAAAATATGTGGCAAATTATTAGGAGGTTGTTTGGAAAGTTTATATTCAATTATTAATCCAATAACTAATGATGCAAAAGAAATATTTGAAAAATATGATATTTTTCCTAAATTAAAAGAATGAAAAAATAAAATTTTATTTATTGAAACAGCTGAAACAAAATCATCTCCTGATTTGTATTTAAAAATGCTTGAAGCACTTAAAGAAAAGAAAGTTTTTAATGTCATTAAAGGAATAATTGTCGGAAAACCGATAGATGAAATTTATTATGAAGAATATAAAGAAATACTAATCAAAGTAACTAATGAATATAATTTACCAATTATTTATAATCTAAATTTTGGTCATGCCTTACCCCACTTAATTCTTCCCTATGGAAGAAAAATGGTTATAGATTTTAATAAAAAAGAAATAACACTGAAGAATGGATTATTTTAAAATAATGTTTTGATTTGTTTAAATTTTGTTATCATCATCATATTATGAAATTTGAAATTAAAAATATCGATTGTAATATTTATATTAGACAATTAAAAATCGAGAATAATACACCTATTTTTGATGCAATAATTACTGATCCTCCATATAATATTTCCAGAAAAAATAATTTCAAAACTATAAATAGAAATGGTATAGATTTTGGCAAGTGAGATTATAATTTTGATCAAATTGGTTGAATAAGAAATGTTGAACCATTGTTAAAAAACGGAGGTTCAATAATTATTTTTAATGATTGAAAAAACATGGGATTAATTGCTTCGGAATTAGATAAATTAAATTTTGAAGTAAAGGATTTAATAAGATGAATAAAGAATAACCCAATGCCAAGAAATATTAATAGACGATATTTAACTGATTTTGAATTTGCCATTTGAGCAATTAAAAAAGGAAAAAAATGAACATTTAATAAGACAAATAATACATCTTATTTAAGACCCGAATTTAAATATTCAATAGTTCCAAAGTCATTTGATAAAATTCATCCAACACAAAAACCCATAGCCTTATTAGAAAATCTAATAAAAATTCATACTAATAAAGATGATTTAATATTTGACCCATTTATGGGATCTGGTAGCACTGCTATTGCCGCTTTAAATCTAAATAGAAACTTTGTTGGATGTGAAATTGATAAAAGTTATTTTGAAAAAGCCAAAGAAAGAATACTTAAAATATGCAAGAATAAGATAAAAATGTCTAATAAAGTAATTAGATCCCCATTATATTATTTAGGGGATAAATATAAACTTGTTCCTCAATTAATAAATTATTTTCCAAATAACATTAATAAATTTTATGATGTCTTCTCGGGGGGGGGCACTCTATTAGCTAATGTAAACGCTAATGAATATATTGCTAATGATATTGATAAAAATGTAATTTCACTAGTAGAATTACTTTATCAAAATGATGCTAATAAAATCATAGAAGATATTGATAAAACAACTAAAAAATATAATCTTGATTTTGACAAAGATTCTCATAAAAAAAGAATAAATATTTCATCATATAATGAACTAAAATCAACATATAATCAAATAAATAACAAGAATACTTATGAAGCTAATATTATTTTATTAATATTAGTTATTTTTGGTTTTAATTCACAAATTAGATTTAATTCTAAAAATGAGTTTAACGTTCCTTCTGGGAAACAAGGATTTAATAAAAATAGACGGAATGTGTTTATTGATTTTTCAAATAAAATAAAGAAAAATAAAATCCTTTTTCAAAACAAGGATTTCAATTTTATAAGTAAATTATTGGATAAAAAAGAAATAAATAAAGATGATTTTTTCTATTTCGATCCACCATATAGCATAACAAATGCTACATATAATATTTATTGAACTAATGAAAATGATTTAGAGTTATTTAATTTGTTAGATTCATTAAATAAGTGCGGTATAAAGTGAGCACTTTCAAATGTTTTCGAAGCAAATGGTAAGAAAAACATTGCGCTCATAAAATGATCCCAAAAATATAAAATCAAATATTTGTCAAAGGATTATAAAAATTCAAATTACCAAAGAAAAAATTTAGATAAAGATGTTGAGGTATTAATAATTAATTATGAAATATAAAGAATTTAATAAAATAGGTGGAACAGAAATTAGAGCAAAAGTTCAAACAATTACATATTTTAAAATTTTAATGTGATTTAGTGAATATAGAAATTCTAATCAAAATTCTTTTGATAAAGAAAAATGTAATGAAGCATTTATTGAATGGACAAAAAATGAAGAGATATATAACTATTCTGATAAAGATAATATTAATAGATTTCTTATGATTATTCAAAATTTGAAAAAATGAGGAATTGTTGATAAAGAAAATAATATTATTAATGATAGAGAAGAAAATGAAGAAATTGAATCATATCTATTCAAAAATATAGCAAATAATTACAAACCATTTTTCAAAATGGTTGATTTTATTTGAAAAATGAAGAACCAAGGAAATAATAATATAAACTATAAAAGATTATATTATGCATTTTTGGTTTGAGAAGAAAATGAAAATTATGAAAATCTATATTTAAAAGGCGATGAATGAATTATTAATGAAATAATTAAAAATGAAAAAAAAGAAATTAATTTAAAAAATGAATTGTGTTCAAATTTTCGTAAACCACCTAAATTTAAAACTACATATGAGAATATATTCAATAAATACAACAATAATGAACAACAATCGATAAATATGAATGATTTTGAAAATAATTTTTGGATAGATAATGATGATTATATTAGCAAATTCATTGAAATTAGAAAAAAGTATAATAGAAATAATTTAAAAAGTGAATTGATAATTAAAAAATTAAGAAATATGACAAGAGATGAATTTCTTGATAAATTTCAAGAAATAAAACTTAAAAATTTACTTGAAAAAGAATATTTTGATTTGTTTTCAAGATGGATGTGTGAATTCTCTTTTATAGACAATAAGAAAGATTTAGTTATTAATTATGAAATATTAAACTATGATCAAAATAATGATAAATATGTTTTAGAAAAAACAAACTCTATTCTAGAATTTCCATATACATATGAAAATATATGCAAATATTTAAATAGTATAAATGAGCAAAAATTTGAATTTAAAAGAACTGATTTAAATTTAAATGAAATTCCAAATTCAGCAATTGCTGAATATTTTGTTAATTTATACATGGGTTATAAATTGAAGATCAAAGCAAATGATTTTAAAAAATATTGTAAAACTGTATTGAATAAAAAATTGTATCCTATATACACAGCACCTGGTAAACAAGCAGATTTTCAATATGAAAATTATGATACAAAAGAGGTTTATATTGTTGAAACAACAATTCATAATAATCAAAATGCATTAACTAAAAATGAATTAGAACCAACAGCAAGACATTTTTATAGTTTCATTAATAATAATATTGAATTAGCAAAATTCAAGAAGCATTTTTACATGGTTAGTTATTTTGATGAAAAAGATATTAATTCAAATGATTGAATGAGATTGTCTTTTGAGTGAATTTTTACAGGAATAGCAAAATATTTTAATGATGATGTTAATGAATTATTAAAAATAATAAATTTCACTAAATTAACTAGATTATAATGAGCAAAAGTATCATTAAATTATTAAAAATTTAATACTATTTTTTTCTAAAAAAATATAATTATTATGTATATGTTTTTTTAATAAAAAAGAAAGACAAATACAAAATAATTTGAAAGGTATCAAACTTAATGAAAAAAATTACAAAATTGCTTGCTATTTCAGGTGTTTTGCCTATTTTTGCAACCCCTTTAATAGTATCTTGTGAAGATACAAAAGCTAAAAAAGATAAAGAAATTAAAGAACTTCAAGCTCAACTTAAAGATTTAAAAGATAAATTATCAAAACTTACACAAAATTCAGAATCTTTAACTAAAGAAAAAGAAAATTTAACTAAACAAATTAAAGAATTAGAAAATAAATTAAATTCTCTTTTTCCAGGCCGTAAAGAAGCTGCACAAATTCTTAAATTAAGAGATGAATTAGATCAAGAAAGAAAAGAAAACAAATTAGATAATTTAGTTTACCCAACTAAAGAAGAATCTGAAAAAATTATTGAATTATTAGATAAATATATTAAAAAAATCGATGCAATTGATAAATCTAAATTAAATTCTGATGGGTTATCATGACTTAATGGAATTAAATATGATTGAGAAATTGAAAAAGGTAATCATGAAAGTGGATTACGTTATTTATTATCTAATTTTCATTGAGGACCTAGCAGCACTTATGTCGCTAACTCGTTCTATAGAAACATTGTTTTAAGAAAAAATCAAGGCAAAAAGCTAAATTATGATTAGACACTTTAAAAGAAGCTATTGAACAAAAAATAGTTCCATCTAAAGTATTTATTAAAAATAATATTAAAGCATTCTTGCAATCATTTTATGCTGATGAATTGAAAGAATTTTATAATAGCGGTAAAACAGAAGCTACAGTCGAAGAAATAATAAACAGTAGAAAAGTTAAAGATGGTGAAAAACAAGAAAATATTGATGCAATAAATGAATTTTACAAATTCTATGCTACTACATATTATAATGCTTCTGACTATGGTGAAGGTGAAAACTTATCACAATTAAAAGTTTATAAAGCCAATAAACATGATGAAAAAGAAAATACTATTGAACTTGCTAATGGTGAAAAAATATATGGATTAGGTTTAACTCAAAAAGATCTTGACCAAAAAGAAGCTGGTATTGGATATATTAAAGGTAAAGATGGTAAAGCCGGCAAAAAAATATATGATCAATTATCAAAAATGAATACAACATCATCATTAACACCTGAACAAGTATACAAAAAAGGTATTGATTCAACTAAATCTGCTGCAGATAATATGAAAAAAATTGCATCAGAAGTTGCTAAATTAATTGCTGGAGAATCAGGAAAATGAGAAGCAACGTTTGAATATGATGAAGATGGAAATGGTCCTAAAGAAAAGACATCAATAACCGAAACTATTAGAAATAATAGTGGAAACATTAATTTGGATGCATTTAATAAATGATTAAACTCTGAAGATTTCTTCTTTGGTCGTGAAAAAAACTCATATTATACAAACGAATTAAAGAATAAATTAAATTCAGATCCAAATCTTGAATTTGCTAGAAAAGAACTTACAAAATTTGGATATGATTTCTTAAAAGGAAGTACTAAAAAATATGCATCTATAACTGAAGATCAATTTTATTATGGTGCTTTAGAAGCATTTAAAGCATATAAACAATTTAAAGATTCAACACAAAAATATGGAGCATCATTCTTTGGAAAAAATGTTCCAGATTATGATATACAAACATATAATTATGTGGATAGAGATTCAGAAGGTGTTGGAGCATATGATTCAAGCGTTAAGAAATTTATGTTTAATGCTGATCCATATTACTCATTACCAAAATGATCAGTAACTTCATTTGCAAACCACGAAAGTATGATGGGTCACCACAATCAAATTATGTATGCTGATCATCATTTAGCTAAAATAGGTGATTTAAGTTTAGGAAATGCATTTGACTATACTTCATATGTTGAAGGTTGAGCATTATTTATGGAATGATTTGGAATTGAAAATGGATTCTATGGAAAACCAAATTATGAATCAACTGATTATTATGCAATGCCTAAAGATTTCTCAACTGCTAAAGGTATTACAAGTTTTGTAAAAGATGCAAATAATTTAACTCAAGATCAAATAACGAAAATTAAAGAATTACATGGCGGAGTATATTGAGATAAAACTAGTGATTCTGATGAAAAAAAACATGCTCAAAAAGCATTAAAATTAGCTAATATGCTTCAATACTACGGTGCATTAAATGAAGCTCAATTACGTAATATGCGTTTGGCTGTTGATTCAATTTATCATGGTAGTGAAATAAATAATGCCGCTGTTGATTTACCTAAAGGTGCTTCAATTAGTCAAGTTAGAGAATATATGAAGAAAAATTCAGCTCTAGGAATTGGTGATATAACATCTGAATCAAAACGTTACTTTAATAATCCAGGACAAGCAGTTTCATATAACTCAGGTAAAGAAGTTATGTTAGACTTATACAAGAGAGTACACCAAAAATTAGGATTGACAAGAGAACAATTTATTAATGCTACAAATGCTGAATATGGAGAACACGGAGAAATTAAGAAATTCTTTGATATTTTATTAAGAAATGGTGGATTACCTCTAGAAGCATTAAAACAAGCTGTTGAAAAAGCATATAATTTATAATTAATCTTTATTTAAACAAAAATTTAAGAAATAAACAATAAAAATAGCTCAATTTTTGGGCTATTTTTCATTATTTAATTTCTCTTAAAAAATACATATAAATTGTTTTAATTAAATATAATTAAATATATTAACAAGGAGAAAAAAATGCATACATTTTTAAAAATGCAATTAAAGATTTTTTATAGACAAATTTCATCATATGTTGCTGCAATAGTGTTATCTTTATTAAACATTGCAATTGCATTAGCTTTATATATTTCATTGTCAGTTGCCGATCCATCTAAGCAATTAATTAAATCAGATGAAGCATCTGCTATGTTTCGCTCTTTTATGGTTATTTTTGGTGCAGCATCTGCATTTATGACATCCGCTTTTGCTATACAAACTTTGTTTTATAAATACAAAGAAGAAGGGATATATTATGTAATTCAGTCTAAACCTATAACAAGACTTGAAATTTATACTGCGACTATTTTTGCGGGAATTATAGTTATTATTTCACAAATATTTATTACTAGCTTAGGCTATCTATTTGGAACATTTTGTCTACCTTCAATAACAATTAAAACTAAAGTTTTATCTTGATTAGTATTTTTTGCTGCTAGTGTATTAGTTGCTTTTTTATCAATGGGTATAGGTGCAATTGGACATAATTTTATACAATCTAAATCATATCAATTTGTTGCCGGGTGGATTCCCACAATATTTTTAATGATATTTTTCTTTATTTCTTCTCCCGCCAGAACAAAAACAAATATTTTAACTCCTGTTGCTGCGTCTAAACATGCAATGTTGGTTAAATCAAAATTAAATCAAAATGAAAAAAAGCAATATAGTAAAGATATTGCTAATCCATTTAAGAATAATAAATTCAATTATTTAATTGAAAATAAATTTGGGAAAAAAACATTTTCAGATTCAATTTTTGAAGCAAATCAAAATTTATATAGCAAAATTTATTGAGCTGATATTTCTGCCCATTTTTCTTCTTTGTTTTTTACAGTAAATAGAGTTGATGGATTAACCCAAGAATTTATGTATGCAAATAAATATGAATATAATGAATCAAAATTTAAAAATGATGTCAAACAAAATAAATTTATATTTAAAGTAGAAAATGAAATAAACGGAAAAATAACTACACATTATTATGGTCTTACATACAACCCTTTGTTTATATCAAATTTAGCATCAAAGAAAAAATCAACAGATTCAATAATTAATGATTTATCGCAAATATTATCAACTAATAATGATTTAGCTATTTACAAAAAAAGAGAAAAAGGATTCTTAGATATATATAATAATTTATTAACCAAATTAGATAAATTATATGAAAAAGAAGAAGGAATATTTAATAATCTTCTTCCTGCTATTAATTCTGGAACATTATTTTATATTTTTAATGAATTATTAAAAAATGAAAAGTTATTTGAAATTGTTAGAAATTATGTAGTTGATCATGTTGAATTTTCAGAGCCACAATATTCAGCGGAAAACTTGAAAAAGTTAACTCAAAAAGAATTAAATGATTTAAAGGAAAATCCAATATTTACTAATTTTTTACTTAAATATAATTTAGTAAAACAAACAAGCATTATCTACTTACTTATAAAATTAATTAAAGAAAAAGCTAATTCAACCCTAAAAAATGTTGACATTGAAGATTTGAATAAAAAGATGCAATCAATTAATTCTTTATCAGGTTTAAAATTAGTGCAATGGGATAGCAATAACGTTGTTGAATTTGGCGTTAAGCCTGCAATTAAGTGATATATATCATTAGTAACTCTAATATCATTTTCATTGGTTTTAATTTCAATTGGTGGAATAATTTATGTTAAGAAAAATAATTAGGATTTGCAATGGAAAATAAAAAAGAACACAAAAAGAGAAATATTTTTTCAATATTTAAAAATTTAAAAAACAATTTAAATATAGGAAAAAAATACAAAATTGAAGCAAAGAAAGCAGAAGAAAAAATAGTTATACCAAACGATGATGTTGCTATATCTATTCAACATGTTACAAAGATATTTAAAAATATTATTGGTACTCCATTTAAAGTTCTTGACGATATATCATTTGAAGTTAAGAAGGGTGAATTCCATGGATTCATAGGAAATAATGGCGCTGGTAAAACAACAACAATTCGCTTGATATTAAATTATTATCAAAATGGATATGGGAAAATTTTTATAAATGGAGTTGATTCAAAAAATAAGCATGCAAAAAATAAAATAGGATATATACCTGAAATAAGTGTCTTTCCTAAAAATTTAACTATATATGAATATCTTTATTATTTTGCAAAATTATCAAAATTATCTAATATAGAGGCAAAAAATAAAATTGATGGGTTATTAACTAGATATGGATTTAATAGTTCGATGTTTAATAAATCAGCCGATAAATTATCTTCAGGTCAAAAGAAAAAAATACTATTAATTCAAGCACTTATTAATGATCCTGAAATTTTAATTATGGATGAACCAGCAGCAAATTTAGATCCTTCAGCAAGATTAGAATTTTTTGATGCAGTTAATGATTTGCATAAGCAAGGAAAAACTATATTTATGTCATCTCATATCTTGACTGAATTAGAAAAATATATTGATTCATTCACAATTTTAGAAAATGGACATGTTAAAGATTTTGGAAGATTGCAAGACAAATTAAGAAATAATGAATATCAATATTCAATATCTTCAAATAATAATATTAAATTAGAGCAAGTTTGTAAAGAAGCAAAGTTTAAATGCATGCTAATGGCAAAATCTTTATTGATTAAAATTGAAAACATTGAACAAAAAACAAAATTATTTAAATTAGCTTATGATAATAATATAGACATATTAAATTTTAAAGAAAATAAAACTTCTTTAAATGAAATCTATTTTAATGCATCGGAAATGGAATAAAAATGAAATATAGAAGTAAATTATTTAAAAATATAAACCCCTTTAATAAAGGAATGCTAAAAGTAAGCAATATTCATACTATTTATTATGAAGAATCCGGAAATAGAAAAGGAATACCAATTTTATTTGTTCATGGCGGTCCCGGAAGTTCAAGTTCTGAGCAAAGTAGAAGATATTTTGATCCTAGATTTTATAGAATTATTGTATTTGATCAACGAGGATGTGGCAAAAGTATTCCAAGCGCTGAAATTAGAGAAAATACTACTTTTGACTTAGTTGATGATATGGAAAAAATAAGAGAACACCTTAAAATAAAGTCTTGAATTTTATTTGGAGGTTCTTGAGGATCAACATTATCGTTGATATATAGTATTAATTATCCCAAAAATGTTTTAGGTTTAATTTTAAGAGGAATCTTTTTAGGCCGAAAAGAAGACAATTATTATTTATATCAAGAAGGATCTTCTTATTATTATCCAGAAGCGTATGAAGAATATAAAAACTTTATTCCTGAAAATGAACAATCTGATTTAATTAAAGCATATAATAAATATTTAAATCATTCTAATTTAGATATTGCTTATAAGGCAGCATATCAATGAGCTAAGTGGGAACTTGGGCTAATAACACTTAATCCAATAAAAAATATTGACAAAATTTTAAGTAGTGATAAAAAATCAAATTTAGAATTAGCTAGATTAGAAAATCATTATTTCATCAATAGATTGTTTTTGAATGATGATAATTATATTTTGAATAATATTGATTTTATAAAAGATATTAAAACAATAATAGTTCATGGTAGATATGATATGGATTGTAGACCAGTAGGAGCATTTTTATTATCAAACAAATTGAATAATTGTGAACTTAAAATTATTAACGCTGCAGGTCATTCAACTAAAGATAAACCAATATCAAATGAATTAGTTATTGCCACAGAAAAATTTAAAAAATATTTAAAAAAACAAATTAATAAAAATTAGAATAATTTCTTAAATAAAGGAATATTTTGGAATAGGTAATTATGAATATATCAATAAAAAATGTTTCAAATAAATTAAATATTAAACCAGAGCAAGTTGAATCAACTTTACATCTTTTGAATAGTGGTGCAACTATACCTTTTATATCTAGATATAGGAAAAATATAACAGGCGGATTAGATGAAGAAATAATAGCAAAAATAAATGATTATTATATATATGATGTTGAACTTTTAAAACGTAAAGAATTCATTTTAAATGTATTAGAGGAAAAAGGATTATTAAGTGAAGAGCTTAAGGAAAAAATCAATAACTCTTCAACTAAACAAGAAGTTGAGAATATTTATGAACCTTTTAAAATCGGGAAGAAAACTAAAGCATCTGAGGCGATTTCATTAGGTTTAGAACCATTTGCAAAAGAAATAATGACAAATGATGATGTCAATTTTGATGTATATAAAGAAGCAAAAAAATATTTATCTTCAAAATTAAAAAGTATTGATGAAATAATTCTACAGACAAAATATATAATTGCGCAAATTATTTCACAAGATATTGATACACGCGAATATATAAAAAACAACATATACAATTTTGGTATCATAGAAACTAAAATTAGGAAAAATGCAATTGATGACAAACAAGTTTTCTTAAGGTATTATGATTATAAAGAGAAAATCAAATATATTCCTAATCATAGAATATTAGCTATAAATAGAGGAGAATCTAAAAAAATAATTTCATATGATTTAACTTTTAATGACAAACCAATTTTATATTTTTTAAGAAACAAGTATTTTGTTAATAAAAGAACTGCATCTATTATTAATGATTCATTAGATGACTCATTAAAACGTTTAATTTACCCATCAATAATACGTGAAATAAAAAATGATTTGTTTGATAAAGCATCAAGCGAGGCTATTAAATTATTTGCATCTAATTTAGAACAAATGTTGCTTGCTCCGGCAATAAAAAATAAAAGAATTTTATCAATAGACCCAGCATATGTTAATGGATGTAAAATTGCTATTTTAAATGAAAATGGTGACTTTTTAGCTAAAAATATTATTTATCCAAACCCTCCTAAAAATCAAATAAAAGAATCTCAAAAAATAGTAAATGATTTGATTGATAAATATAAAATTAATTTAATTTTGATTGGCAATGGAACTGCTAGTAGAGAAACTGAAGAATTTGTAAAGAATTTATTGATTGATAAAAATAAACAATTAAAGTCAAAAATTGAATATTTAATTGTAAGTGAAATAGGAGCTTCGGTATATTCTGCTTCAGAAATTGCTAAAGAGGAATTTCCAAATTTGAATGTTGAAGAACGAAGTGCAATTAATATAGGTAGAAAATTTCAAGATCCTTTAAATGAGTTAATTAAAATTGATCCTAAGTCGATTGGAATAGGACAATATCAACATGATGTAAATCAAAAAGATCTTATGAAAGAACTATATTTTAAAATTGACAAAGCAGTTAATATTGTTGGAGTTGATTTAAACACTGCAACAAAATCTATACTATCGCATATTTCTGGCCTAAATCAAAGATTAGCCATGAATATTGTTGAGTATAGAAAAAATAATGGTCAATTTACAAATAGAGAACAATTAAAAAATGTTTCAGGAATTAATGAAAAAACATATGAACAATGCATAGGTTTTTTAAGATTATTTAATTCAAATATTTTCTATGATAAAACTAATATTCATCCAGAAAGCTATAAAAAAGCAGATGAATTGGTAACATATTTAAATATTGATTTATTCCATATAGATAAGCATATTTTAGAAAATATTGATGCTAAAAAAATTCAAAAGGAAATTAATATTAATGACTATGAACTAAAAATAATAATAGATTCATTATTAAATCCAGGGAAAGATATTAGAGATAATAAAAAAGGTTTTGTTTTAAATGAAAATATTAAAACTATTGATGATATTAATTTAGGTTCAATAGTTCAAGGGCAAGTATTAAATATAACTGATTTTGGTATATTTGTTTATATTGGTATAAAACAAAGCGTTTTGATTCATATATCAAAGATGAAGAAGAATGAAACACATTTTATAAAACATCCTTCCGAATTAGTGTGTGTTGGGGATAATTTAAATATAAAAATAATTGATGTTGAAAAAGATAGAGATAGAATCCAAGGTGAAATAATTTGATAATTAATCATTTAATTATTTATAATTTTTAATTATGAATGATGATAATAAGATTCGTTATCAAACTAAAAAAATAAAATTATCGCAGTCGTTTTTGCATTTTTCAATTTTACATAGAGTTAGCAATTTTAAAATTCAAGTTTTGCTTACTATTGTTTTAGCTTTGTTTTTTTCATTTTTTGGTGTTATCTTGATTCAAAATACTGGATTGTACGGAATGGGTATTGAAGGGATAAGTCAAGGATTTGCTAGATTAGGAACTTTTTTAATAAGTTATTTAAATAAAGGCGAAAATGCAAAACAAAAAGCATATATTGCATATAATATTTTATTTTGAGCAATTACTTTAGTTTTAAATATACCATTATTAATTTTGGCATATTTTAAAGTAGGAAAAAGATTTTTTAAATTAACAACAATTTTCATGATTGCATCTACTATATTTGGAATTGCAATTGGTTTCATACCTAATATTGAAAAATTATTTATATTTGGTAACCTAATAAGAAATACTCCACAAAAAATAGTTGATTATAAAGTTCAAATAGTGTTTTGAAATCGTGAAAAAGATGCTATAAAGCAATTATCCCTATTTTTATACGGAATAGCATGAGCTATAATTCAAGCATTTATTGCATCAGCGCTTTTTATATTAAGTTCTTCTTCTGGAGGGTTTGATATTTTAGGAATGTGATATTCTAGAAAATATTTTAAGAGTGTCGGTTCTATTTTTATGATAATACATTTAATAAGTTTATTAATAGCAAATACTGCAGGTACATTTATTCCAATTGGACTAACATTGAATAATAATCCAAAAATAGCAAACGATGTAGTTGCATGGTCAATATCAACATTTTTTAATCCAAATTTGATATCTGGAATAGTTATGATTTTATTGAATGGTTTTGTTGTTAATTTATTATTTCCTAAATATAATTTAGTCCATGTACAAATATATTCTTCTAAAGCATTTGAAATAAATGAATTGTTAAAAAATAATGAAAACAACACTTATGCTACAAGTATTACTAAAATTATTGGTGGATATACACTAAAAGAAAAAAATGTTATTAATACTACCTGTATGTATTTTGATGCTGCTAGTTTATTATTGTTTGTTAGGAAAATAGATACAAATGCATTTTTTACCATTACAGACATTAAAAAAGCTGATGGATATATTTATGTTAGCCAAAAAATAGAAGAAAACGATATAAATAAAAAAGCAAAGTAAATTTGCTTTCGGTACTTAATAATTATATATGGTGCTCCAGACTGGACTTGAACCAGCATGACTTTCATCGGTTGATTTTGAGTCAACTGCGTATACCATTTCGCCACTGGAGCATATAAAAAATATTATCATAAAAAAATATTTCATAACATTAATTGTGCAATTAATCTTTATTTTAAATTTACAATAAAGATATTTTTTTATCTTTTGCTATTTTCTGATTTTGCTCATCTCAAACACTTACTTGAACTTCGCCGATATGATTTTTTTCAAGCAAAAACATTGCTATACGACTTTGACCAATTCCACCACCTATTGTTAATGGTAATGAATTATTTATTATAGAACGATGATAATCGCTTATATTAGCTATTTCATTTTGCGGTAAATTATCATATTGTCTAATTAATGATTCTTTGTTAACTCTAATACCCATACTACTTAATTCTAAGGCATTATCATTAATTTCATCATAGATGATTAAGTCACCATTTAGGTCTCAATCATCATAGTCTTTAGCCCTATTTGAATGTGGTTTATTATTTGGCAATTTATTTCCAATTTTCATTATAAAAACAGATCCTCATTTTTTTACTATTTCATATTCACGTTCTTCTGAAGTGAAGTTCGGATATAACTTATATAATTCAAGTGAATCAATAAAATAAACTTTATTTTTTAATTTTTTACTTAATACAGGATATATTTTGTTTATTTCTTTTTCAGTTATTAATAGTGAAGAATATATTTTATTTACTATCTTCTTAAGATAATTTATATTCCTATTATCTTTATTTATTATTAATTCTCAATCTCATTGGTCTACATAAAATGAATGATTATTATCAATTAATTCTTTTTTTCGAATTGCATTCATATCTGTATATATACCTTCATAGATATTGAATTTGTATTTGTTTAATGCATATCTTTTTCATTTTGCTAAAGAATGAACTATTTCTATAGAATCGTTTATATTTTTAACTTTGAATGATACTGGTTGATCACCATTTAAAGTATCATTTAGACCACTGTTATGTAATAAAAAAAGTGGAGCACTAACCCTAACCAAATTGAGTTTTTGTGCCAATGATTTTGAAAAAATATTTTTTAATTTTTCTATTGCATATTGAGTTTCTTTTATGTTTAATTTCATGATATATTGATATATTATAAGTCATAGAAGTGAAGGAAATTTATATTTATATTGGTTATTAATCATTTATAATAGAAAATATTTTAAAAAAAGATTTATTATAAGACAAAAAATAAAAATATTTTATATATTTATAAATCTGATTTTCATGAAAATTTTATCTTTTTATATGCGTCTATTTCTTAAAATATTTAAATATAATATAATTTTAAAGTTATGGATTTAAGTAAATATATTAGAACTGTTAAAGATTTTCCTAAAAAAGGCGTTGAATTTAAAGATATTTCCCTATTACTTTCTAATGGGGAAGCTTTAAATTATACAATCAATACAATGGCTAAATATGCAAAGGATGCAGACATAATTGTTGGACCTGATGCTCGTGGATTTTTGTTTGGTACTCCGGTTGCTGCCACTCTTAAAAAACCATTTATAATGGTTAGAAAACAAGGCAAATTGCCTGGTGAAGTTAGAAGTTATAGTTATGGATTAGAATATGGTAAAAGCATTCTTGAAATACAAAAAGGTATAACAAAACCTGGGCAAAAAGCAGTAATCATTGATGATGTATTAGCCACAGGGGGGACTTTGGATGCTATAATAAAATTATTGAAGGCTGAAAAAGTTGAAGTTTTGAGAGTTATTGTTTTGATGGAATTAAAAGAATTTAATGCTAGAAATAGATTAAATTGTGATGTTAAAAGCTTAATTAACATTGAAAACAATAATGAAAAATCAAATATTTAAACTTAAAAAATATAATAACTATCAAGAAATACCAAACCAATATAAATGAGATTTAGATGATATATTAAATGGAAAAACGATTGATCAATTAATCAATGAATATTTTTCTTTATTTGATGAATTAATTTTAATTAAGGATTCTAAATATGAAACCATTGAAAATTACATTTCATATTTAAATATAAATAAATCTTTGTTAATTCTAAAAAACAAAATAATTAATTATTTTAGCAATTTAATAAATATTAATATTGTTGATTCAAAGGTACTAAAACAAAATGATGATTTTGAATTAAAAGAACAAGAGTATCAAATAAAACTTGGAAGTGAAATAAACAGAATTTATAAAAATAAAGATTTTCTTAAAAAATGATTAAATGATTCAAGATTAAAAGATGTTAAAAAAGACTTGGAATTTATAATTCAAAATTTTGATCATAAACTTGATGATAATGTTGAAAAGTATTTAAATGAAACATACATCGGGGACCCGTCGTTAGAAGATATATTTTCAACATTAACTAACTCGGAAATTGATTTTGGTTATGCTATATCTAAAGATAATAAAAAATATAAAATTACTGAATCTTCAAGAGTTTTGTTGCTTAAAAATAAAGATGAGAAAATTCGTAAAACTACATATTATGGATATTTAAATGGTTTTTATAATTTAAGAGAAACGTTAACAAAATTATTATATCAACATTTAAAGAGAATATCAATAGAATCTTCAATAAGAAAATATGAATCATCAATAAAATCATTAATTAGCAGTGATAAGATTGAAATTGCTTTTTTAACTAATCTTTTCTCTTCAGTTACTAACAAAACAAATAAAATTTTTAAAAATTTTCTAAAATATAAAAGTATTTTTTTCAAGAAGAAATTCAATAAAAAAATGGAATTATGAGATTCATATTTAGAACTCGTAAATGTAAAAAATAATTATAAAATAGAGGAAATTCAAAAAATAGTAATTGATGCAACATCAATAATGCCTTATGAATATAATGACAAGATTATTGAAGCAATTAACGACAGATGAATTGACTATGTTGAATGCCCTAATAAAATGTCCGGTGCATATTCTATCGGTTCAAGTTATGGAATAAATAAAAAATATATTTTGATGAATTATGATGGAAGCATTAATTCAATTAAAACATTAATACATGAATTAGGTCATTCATTACATTCATATTATTCGGACAAAAATCAATCAATTTTTAGAAGCGAATATACTTTATTTTTAGCGGAAATTGCATCTATATTTAATGAATTATTGTTAACTGATTATTTATTTTTGCGTGCAAAAAATGATGAAGAAAAATTTTATATATTATCTGAAAGTATTAATGATTTTATTGGAACTGTTATTAAACAATGTGAATGAGCTAACTTTGAATTTGATTTATATAATTTAATTGACTCAAATAATACATTCAATAGTTATTTTGAGATTGAAAAAGTATATGTTAACAATTCTAATAAATATTTATTATCAAATAAAATTAATAAGATAGGAAATAAAGCAAATATATATTCTGTATCTGTTCCTCATTTTTATTATGATTTCTATGTGTATAAATATGCAATAGGCTATATAATTGCAAACGTTTTTTATAATAGATATTTACAAAATGGAAAATATGAATTAGAAAATTATATTGATAATTTTTTATCCGCAGGTGATAAAGATTATCCAGCAAATATATTAAAATCATGTGGTATTGATATTTATGATCAAAAAATTTTTGACGAAGCATTTAATGTTATTGAAAATAAAATTAATGAATATATTAAATTAGGCAAAAGAATTTTTAAAATAAAATAAAAAAATTAGCACTCTAATTGATAAAGTGCTAAAATTATAATAATTTTGTGTAACTTAAGTGGGTACATATAAATTTAATAAAGGAGAAAAATGAAAAAACAATTACCATTTATAGCTATTAAAAATCAAGTTATATTTCCTAATGCCTCAGACCTTATCAAAGTTGGCAAAAAGAGATCATTATTAGCAATAGACAAGGCTAAAAGTGCTACTGGAGCATTAAAAAATAAATTATTCATCGCGTTTTTTAAAGAAGATACTGAAGAAATTTTAGATATTGATAATCTTTATAAATATGGAGTATTAGTTGATATTAGCTCTATAAATATAAAGAATTCTGTTTCTTACATTGATTTAACTTCTTCTCAAAGATATGAAATTATAAACATTGTAGAAGAAGAAGAGGATGAAAAAATTAATATTAATGTTAAAGATATTGAAGAAGAAAAAAATAATGATAGTCAATATGACCAATTATTAATTATGAGAAAGAGAATTCTTGACTTAATAGATTTTGCTATAAAAAAATATAAATATTCACCAGATGCTTATAAACCTATAACTGATAAACAATATGAATGAATAAAATTAGAATTGTCAAAACAAGTAACAAATGTTAAGGACTTAGAAAATATTTTTTGGTCAACAGTAAACCACATTGGAGTATCTTTTGAATTAAAAGAAAAATATGATTTAATTAATACAATTTCATTACTTGATTTATATGAAAAATTAGCAAATAAAATTTCTGAGAAAATAAGATTTGTAGATTTAGAAAACACAATTAATAGCACCATGCATGGTGATTTAGAAGAACAACAACGTGATTTTATGCTTCGAGAAAAAATGCGTCAAATAAGAAAAATGTTAAATGATAATAGTGAGGCAAAAATTAAAGATGTTGAATCTGATAATGAAAAACAAAAGAAATATCCGCAATATGTTTTAGATGCTATAAAGTCTGAACAAGCAAGAATGGCATCAATGATGCCATCAAGTCCGGAAGCTAATGTATCTAAAACATATATAGATTTATTATTAGAACTTCCATGAAGAAAAATAAGTAAAGAAATTCTTGACATTAATAATGTGCGTAAAATTCTTGATAAACATCATTATGGATTAGAAAAACCTAAAGAAAGAATACTTGAATTTATTTCTGTTTTAACACATACTAAAAATAAAAATAGTGAAGAAACTTATTTGCCAATAAAAGGTGATAAAGAATGTTTCTTTGATACTAAATTATTTATTAATAAACTTGGATCTTCAACAAATGAAGCAGTTAATAATATCCCTATTCTTACTTTAATAGGCTCTCCAGGAGTTGGTAAAACAACATTAGCTAAATCAATTGCTGAAGCATTAAATCGTAAATTTATTAAAGTTTCACTAGGTGGTGTAAAAGACGAAGCTGAAATTAGAGGCCATCGTAGGACATATGTGGGTGCAATGCCAGGTAAAATAATTAACGCGATCAAAAAAGCAGGAGTATCTAATCCGGTTATTTTATTAGATGAAATTGATAAGATGTCAGCTGATTTTAGAGGCGATCCTGTTTCTGCAATGCTTGAAGTTTTAGATCCTGAACAAAATGCTAACTTCCAAGATCATTATTTGGATTTAGAATATGATTTATCTAAAGTTTTATTTATAGCAACAGCTAATTATTACGATTCAATTCCTGCTCCTCTAATTGATCGTGTTGAAATTTTAGAACTTTCAACATATACAACAATTGAAAAAATCCAAATTGCAAAAAATTATTTAATGCCTAAAATTTATGAACAAAATAAACTTGAAAAATCTCAATTTAAAATCGATGATAAAACCATTGAATTTATTATTAGAAATTACACACGTGAAAGTGGTGTTCGTGAATTAAAAAGATTATTAGATAGTATTGCTAGAAAAATTGTTGTAAGGATTTTAGATGGCAAAATTAAAAAAGAATTTCAAGTAAATATTGAGGTTGTTAAAGAATTTCTAGGACCAATTAAATTTGGTGAAGATGAAAATGAAAATATTGCTCAAATAGGTGTTGTCAATGGACTTGCATATACAAGCTATGGTGGTTCTACTTTAGCAATAGAAGTTACAACATTTCCAGGTAAAGAAGGACTAAAATTAACCGGTTCTTTAAAAGATGTAATGAAAGAATCGGCACAAATAGCACTAGCTTATGTAAGACATAATGCTAAAAAATTTGATATTGATTTTGATTTTGATAACAATTCTATTCATATTCATGTTCCTGAAGGAGCTGTTCCAAAAGATGGACCTTCTGCAGGTGTTACATTTACAACTTCAATTATTTCGGCATTATCGCACAAACCTGTTCCTGCCAATATAGGTATGACGGGTGAAATAACATTGCGTGGTAAAGTTTTACCAATTGGTGGATTAAAGGAAAAATCATTAGCCGCTTCTCAATTTGGAATCAAAAAGATATTTATTCCTTTTGATAATCAACGTCATTTAATTGATGTTCCAGAAGAAGTTAAAAAAGAAGTTGAATATGTTCCTGTTAAATATTATGATGAAATCTATAATCAAATTTTCTTAAATAATAATAGTGTTGAAAATGATAAAAATATTAAATCAAAAAATAAAGCTAAATAATTAGGAAAATAAAAAAAGAGGTTAAAGCCTCTTTTTTTAGCACTATAAACCGCTTTCTGTACCATTACTGGCGCTAACTATTTATCTAAACAAATATCTTGTTTTTAAGCGTGAATTACTAATTCTTCTTACCTAATTCCCCTACCAAAATTTGGGTTTCTAACTCATGAAGTTTACATCGTTGCATCTTAACTTAATAAGCTCGTCTCTGTTGCACTAGTTGTCAGCATATTGCTGCCTAGATTTATTAGATCTAGCATGAACACTACTTTCATTTCAGAAAGTGTTAGAGCGGATTTTCCTCTATATTTCTATAGCAGTTAGCCATGCCTTTTTATTATATAAAAAAATATTTAATTAGTTATAATATTAAAATTATGAACAATGTACAAAAGAAAAAAGAATTGCAAATATTAAAGAAATCTCAAACTCAATCACTTTGATTTTGAGTTTTAGTATTATGTATTTCAGTTGTAACTTTATTATTTTTTGCATATTTAGGAGCAATATTTAAAAATCAATATGTTGATAAATACTTATTTGGAAATGATTTAATTTTAGCTATTTTAATCGGTATTATTATTGGTTTATTTTTGTTACTATTTGCGTTTATATTTTTAAATATATTTAAACGTTTGCATATACGTGATTATTTTCAATATTATGCATATGTAAATTCATTGCGAAATAATAGTTCTTTAATGCTAATTAAAGATAAGAGAATGGAATCGATTTATTCAATGAAATCAATGATGAGTCGTAATCAATTTATTGATTTTGTTGCTAATATATTAGAATATTTACCGCAATCTATTGAATATAAAAATTTAGCAAATGAAATTGAAAAAGATTTTGCATTACATGGTTTTCAAGAAGTTAATTATAAGTCACTTAAATCAAATTGTATTAATAGAGCATTAGTTTTTAATTTTTTGATTCCAGTATCTATTGTTACTTTTTTAATTGTAATCATGATTTTTTTACCTCTAAATGAAACTGAGGATGCATATACAATTTCAGCAATATCGAGAGTTTTATTAATCATTTCTTCAATTATTATTGTTGTTAATTTTTCAATTTTCGTATATGAACTTGTAATGCTAAAAAGAATTAAAAATATTGAATCATTTAATAATCACTTTTTCTTTTCATTTAATATGTATAGATTTAAACTTTTATCATCAGCTTCAGTTAAGATAAATTAGTTGATTTCACATACTTAAAATGGACAACAAAAAATATGGCCTAATGCCATATTTTTGTTTTGGTAATAATAATTATTTCTTTGATTTTGTTGTAGAAGCAGTTTTTTCTTTAGGTTTTGAGTCTGAAGTTTTATTTTTTTTAGCAGTTTCTTTTTTATTATCATTAGAAGAATCAACTTTTTCTTCAGTTGATTTATTTTGAGATTCTTCTAATTCTTTTCGATCTTTTTCTACAGTTTTTTCAATTTTGGTTCTAAATTTTTCAACTTCATCAGTTTTTTCTTTTAATAAATTATATCCTTCAGGGTCAATTAATTCAATCAATTTGCTTTTAACTCTTAAATCAGTTTGAGTGTTAGCAAATTTATCGAAACTAAAGTATTGTTTAATTTGTTCACGGTCTAAGAATTTGAATTTTTCTTGGAATTTATCTATTTCTTTTTCATATTCTTTTAGAGTTGGATTAATTTTTTCCTTTTCAGCAATTGCTCCTAATATGAAAGAAAATTCTAGATTTTTTAATGCTTCTTTTTCAAATTGATTCATTAAATCATCCTTAGTCATATCGATTGTGTCAAAATATTCAATTTCTGTAATGTTTTGTTTTTTTAATTCTTCTTGAAAGTTTTTATACATTCTATTAATTTCATCTTTTAATATTTCTGGATGAATTTTAACTTTTGATACTTTTCTTAAAGGATTAATTAATTTACTTATAAAAGTATTTTTTGCATTTTCAATATTGCTTTCAAGAGCGTTATAAAAAATATTTTTATTATAGTTTTCGATATTTTTAATTCCTGGAATGTTAATTTCTTTAATAAATTGTTCATTTATCTCAGGATATGAAGGTCTTTTGATTGAATTAATTTTTACTTTAAATGTTACTGGTTTACCTGCTAAATTCGGAACATGATAATCATTTGGGAATTTAAGGTTAATATCTTTGCTTTCTCCCTTTTTAAGACCAATCATTCCATCTTCAAATCCAGCTATAAATTTTTTCGAACCAATAACAAGGTCATAATTTTCAGAACTTCCACCATCAAATGGTTTTCCATCAACTAAACCTGAAAAGTCAAAGTTGACTTCATCATCATTTTTAATTTTTTCATTTTCGTCTACTTCTAACATAACTATATATTTTGAAATTGCTTCTTTTTCAAAATATTTAATATCTTCTTTATTTGGTTCAAATTTTTCCAATTTTTGTTTTAGTTCTTTATAGTTTCCAACAGTTGCTTTTGGATATAAAATAAATGAAACTTTCATTGTTATATTATTTTTAGATAAATCGGTTATTTCTAAACTATTATCAAGACGATTAAATACCATATCATCATCTGATATTTGTGGAAGGATATGTTCTTTGTAAATATAATTGATTGAGTTTTGTGAAGCCTTATCTAATATTTCAAATTCTGAAATTCTTTTTAATGATTCACGTAAAGGAGCTTTACCTTTTCTATAGCCTGGTACAACAACATTTGCAAGTAAACTTTGCTTTGCTTTATCAATAAATTTTTGTCATTCTTCGCCTTCTAGTTTGCAATCTATTGTTAAAATATAGTCTTTTTCATCTAATTTTCTTGACATTATTATCTCCTTAATTTCAAGTGTACTAATAAAATAAATTAAATTATATAAAATTTTATTTTATTTTGAAAATACATTGTATAAATCTATTTCATCCTTACTTTTTAAATTTTTAGCATCTTCTTTACCTAAAAATACATTAGTAACATTATTAATTGTGTTTCACTCATTTTCTGTATTTTTATATAAAATGTCATCTCATTTTAAAAATAAATATGCAGCAAAAACTTGAGATGCTATTTTATAAATTGCTACATCTTTTTCATACTTATTAAGTATATCTTTTTGGATTTTAAGAATATTATCATTTTGAAGTAGGGATCCTAATTTTAATGGATTAATATTTTTATTATTATATAAATAGTCATAATCAATTTCTTTTTGAACTAGAAAATCATAAATTAAAGTTTGAAATGAAGCTTCTTCAAATGATTTTGTATTAAAAAAATATTGAAATTCAGAAGCAAATTGTTTTATTTCATCTTTTTCTTTGTTTAGTAAAGCGTTATAACAAACCATAAACAAATGGTCCATTTTCTTATTTTTAAGAAAATTAATTAATTCTAAAGTTGATAGATTTGTTTTTGCAATTAAATTATTTTTTTTAATTTGGAACAACGCTTTGTTACGCAATGAGTTTAAGATTTCTTGATATTCTTTAGAATATTGATATTGCAATAAAGCTTCATCAATTAAATAAGTCGCCTTTAAAGGATCTTCAGTAATATAACTATTAATTTCATCAATTTTGGTTTCAAAATTATTATCTATATTATTCATTTTTTAATCTCCATAAACAAGAATTTTATGTAATATACTCTATAATTATAAAGTATTAAAATTATTTTGTCAAGGAGAAAATAATGTCAAAAATTACAAAAATTAATGCTTATGAAGTTTTGGACAGCAGAGGAAATCCTACTGTCAAAGTTGAACTTTATACTGATAAAGCTTATGCTGAAGCATTGGTTCCTTCCGGTGCTTCTACAGGTTCTAAGGAAGCTTTAGAATTAAGAGATAAAGGGACAAAATATGAAAAGAATTGATTTGGAGGTAAAGGAGTTCAAAGTGCAATTGATAATGTTAATAATATAATTGCACCCGCTTTATTAAAGAAAGATCCATCAAAGCAATTTGAAATCGATAAAATAATGTTAGATTTAGATGGAACACCTACTAAATCTAAATTAGGTGCTAATGCTATACTTGCAGTTTCACTTGCTTGTGCAAAAGTTAGTGCTATTGAAAAAAACATTCCTTTATATGATTATTTGGCTTCATTAGATAATCGTAAAGCTTATAAATTGCCTGTTCCTATGTTAAATGTTATAAATGGCGGAGAACATGCTTCAAATACAATTGATTTTCAAGAATTTATGATTATGCCTTTAGGTGCGAAAACCTTTAAAGAAGCTATGCAAATGGCTAATTATGTATTTCACACTTTAGCTAAATTATTAAAAAAAGCAGGACACGGTACACAAGTTGGTGATGAAGGTGGATTTGCTCCTAATTTACATACACATGAAGAAGCACTAGAATTTTTAGTTAATGCAATTAAAGAAGCTGGCTTTAATCCTGCAACTTCAGGAGAAAAAGCTGTTGCAATTTGTTTAGATGCTGCAAGTTCAGAACTTTATTGTGCAAAATCAAATAAATATATTTTTAAGAAATTTAAAGCTGCTATAGAAGAAAAAAGAGCAGGCTTTGAATCATATTCAAATTTAAAATATGAATTTAGTTCAGATGAATTTGTTGAATATTATGGTAAATTAATTAATAAATTCCCAATTATTTCAATTGAGGATTCACATGATGAAAATGATTGAAATGGATTTGAGAAAATGAAAAAAGCATATGGAGATAAAGTTCAATTGGTTGGAGATGATTTAATAGTTACAAATCCTCTTTATATAAAAGAAGCTATTAAAAGAGATGCTATAAATGCATCATTAATTAAGATTAATCAAATCGGTTCATTATCTGAAACAATAGAAGCTATTAAATTAACTCAAAATGCCAATATGATTCCTGTGATTTCACATCGTTCTGGGGAAACTGAAGATACATTTATTGCAGATTTAGCTGTAGCGTTTAATACAGGCGAAATAAAAACAGGTTCGCTTTCAAGAACAGATAGAATTGCCAAATATAATCGTTTATTAAAAATTGAAATGGAACTTGGTCCTAAAGCTAAATACGAAGGTAAAGAAGCTTTTATAAATCTTAAATAATTTAATAAAAATTCCCATTATTTAATCGGGAATTTTTGTTTTTTAATCAAAATAAGGTTTAGACTTATTAATTATGTCAAATAAATATATTCTTAAAAGTGATAATTGCTCATATGAAGATAATTTTTTATTATTAATATATACATTATCGATATTTTTGAACATTAAATAATTTAATTTATAAGCATTAAATTTATTTTTTCTAAAACACATTTTTTTAATTTTATCTAAATTTATTTTTTCAGATACTTTTGGTTTTAAATTTTTAAATTCAATAATTATTTCATTATTAAGAGTTTTGATAAAATCATTATTTTTTCAATCATCATTTATTTCTGTAAAAAACGAATTATTAAATCTATTAATAATGTTTTTGATTTTATACATTTTATAATGAATATTTAATTTTAATCATTTGTATAATGGAATTGAAATTATAGTAGGAAATAACATACTAATGAAAAAAGATATATATTTAAATAACATATTTATTTCTAGATTTAAATACATTATTGTCATTCCAAATGGATAATTAAATATACAAATAGGAAACATTAATGAAAGATATTTTCAAGCATTAATAATATATATTTTTTTAAAAAAGCTACGTGAAATTGATAATTCATTATTTTCTAGAAATTCAATTGCTTTTAAAGAAAACAACATTTTTTTATTAAAAATAAACTTTTTAAAAATCAATATTCATATTATTGAAAGCAGCAATGTACTTAACCATATTAAATAAATGTAAATTTTTAAATTCATTTTTATAATTCCTTTTTAATATCATCAATAATTAAATAATTCAAATAACTAAGTTGCTCACGATCAAGATATTCTTTTTTAATTTTTAATTTTAGAGGTCCAGTGGCTAATATTGAATTTATGTATAAAATTTTTTCTTCAAATGATGGTATTTTATTTAATAATATCTTTAACTTTTTATAATTTGGAAATGCAATTGTAAATTTTCATGCTAAGGGTATATATAAAATTTTCATTTTTTTGTTTTTTATGTATTCATCAATAATGCTAAATTTTTTATCTTTTAAATCAAAACTATTTATATTTAAAAAATATTTTTCATAATCATTTTTGCTATATAACTTTTTTAATTCATTGTATTTAATTTTTAATTTTTTAGTTTTTAATAACACATTTATAATAAAAAATGAAATAGTAATTAAAATGATAATAATAAACATAAATGTAATTAATTTTTCTGTCAAAGGTTCTTTATCATAAAAATAGCTTAAAGTAATAAATAATAAAAATAGCATTAAATCAATGATGTATATTATCAATCAAAAAATGTTTTTAATTTTTGTTTTTTTGAATACATTATTTAGTTTTAAATTAACATACAATTTTTTTTCTAAAAAAAATGTTATATTTTCTAAATGAAATAAAATGTATCTTGTGTTTGAGTAAAATAGAATTCAATTTAAAACCATATTTATTACAGAAATTTCTAAACTAATTAATAAAAACATTTTTATCCTAAATTATCAATTAAAATTTTATTTGGAAGAGTTTTGATATATCATTCTTTTAAATTGGGATTGTAAACTTTTGTTAGGACTAATAAATTTAATTGTATTTTTGTATAAGATAAAAGTTTTTCAAGAGTAAAAATTTCTTGTGTTTCAAAACCTGAAATAGTTTTAATTTCTGGTATTGTTAACATATTTTATTTCCTTTCTCTTAATAAATACAATTATAAAACTTATAACTTTATTTATAAAAAATGATAATAGTCTACATAACAAAAAAATAAAAATATGAAGTACATAAAATACCTCATATTATTTGGTTAATTAATCTATTTTTACTTTTACAGATGGTCCCATTGTTGCAGAAATAGTAATATTTTTAATATATGTTCCTTTAACCGCTGTTGGTTTAAGTTTTTTAATTGTTTGGATTAATACTTCAGCATTTTCAGCAAGCTTTTTGCTATCCATTGATTTTTTACCGATTGAAGTATGGATAATTCCGCTTTTATCTGCACGATAATTTGCTTTACCTTTTTTAAGTTCTTCAACTGCTTTAGCAGGATTTACAGTAACAGTTCCTGTTTTAGGGTTAGGCATTAAACCTTTAGGTCCTAATTTTTTACCATATTTTCCCAATACTAACATCATTTTAGGATCGGCAACAATTACATCAAAATCATATTTATCTTGATTCAAAACTTCAGGTAATTCGGCGGCTGAATAAATATAATCAGCACCTGCGGTTTTAGCTTGTTTTTGTGCATTAACATCATCTGTTGCAACTAATATTTTTACACTTTTTCCTGATCCGTTAGGTAATACAACTGCACCTCTTAATTGTTGATCAGATTTTCTAGTATCAAGATTTAAATTGATAGCAATATCAATCGATTCATCAAATTTTGCAAATGAAACTTTTTTTGCAAGTTCTATTGCTTCTTGCAATGGATATATATCAGTTTTTTTGATCATATTTTTTGCAGTTTGCACATTTTTAGAAAGTTTTCTAGCCATTAGTTAGTTCCTTTCTTTAATCATTCATCATATCCTTCAACTAAAATACCCATTTGTTTAGCAGTACCATAAATTTGTTTCATAGCTGATTCAATATTTGTTGTATTTAAGTCAGGAAGTTTATATTCAGCAATTTCTTTTAATTGTGCAAGAGTAATTGTTGCAACTTTAGTTTTATTAGGAATTGCACTGCCTTTTTTAACATTTGCTGCTTGAGTTAATTTATATGAAGCGGGTGATGTAAAAATTTTAAAATCAAAAGATTTATCTTTATACACTGTAATCAATACAGGAACAGGTTCTGATCCTCTATCTTTAGTTTTATCATTAAAAGCCTTAGTGAATTCAGGCATATTAATTCCAACCCCTGCTAATGCTGGTCCTGGTTTTGCTTGACCGGCAGGGAATTGTAATTTAGCTTTTTTTACAATTTCTTTAGCCATAATAAGTAAGTTCCTTTCGAGCTTCGTGGTTTTATTGAATTTATTTCTCCCACTTGCTATAAGCAATGTAATATTGCATTTGCTATTATATCATAATAACTATTTAATTTTATTAAGTATATTATTGATAATTAATTTTCTTTTTGCATCTGATTTTTTATACAATGAATCAATTCGTTTCATTGATTTTACTTTAATTCCACAAAAATTTAGCAGGCATTTTTTCATAAATTTAAAATCAGGATTACCTAAAAATAAGGAATTATAAAATTGCGGAGCATCACATGTTGAAAATATTTTAGCAGTTTTACCTTTTAGTAATTTATCTCAAAATGGATCATTTTGATGATATCTATATGCAAAATTTGGTAAAAAAACACGATCAATAAATCCTTTCAATAATGCAGGAATGTTTCCTCATCACAAAGGATAGAAAAATATTATTTCATTTGCTCATTTTATGTTTTCTTGTGCGTCAATTAAACATTGTTCTAATTTATGATCTTTGCTTCTTAAAATTGGATCAAAATTTAGTTCATTTAAATTAGCACGTCTAACATTTATATTTAATTGTTTTAGTTTATTTTCATATTCATTAGCTAATTTATGACTAAAACTATCTTGTGAAGGATGTCCGACAATAATATATACATTTTTCACTATAATTCCTTAGCTTTTAGTTCAATTAAAGCTTTATTTTCTTCATAAAATTCTTCTTTAGTTTTTTTGATGTTTTCAGCTATTTTTACCGAATGAATTATGATTGATTCTTTAACATTAGCACCAACAAAATTTCAAAAACCTTCTAAAAATTTATAATGACTCGCAAATGGATATCAATCTAATGGTGCACCTTGTGTTGCAATTATTTGTACATCTAAATTATTTAATAAGCCAATTGCATCACCTTTTTTAGAATATTTATATGAAAATGTTTTATTGGCAATAGCAATATGATCAATAAAGTTTTTAAGAGTAACTGGAATATTAAAATTAATCATTGGTGCACCAATTATTAATTTATTTGCTTCCTTTAATAAATTAATATATTTATCATTTAATTCATTTTTAAAAAATTCAGACATATTGTTTGAATTTTGATATTGTTGATTTAAATCTAAATCATTCAAATCAAATTCAATAATTTGATCGTCTTTATTATGTAATTTATATTGTTCAACAAATTTTTTAGTTAAATATGTTGATATTGATATATCTTTATTAACTGGAGATGAGTATAAAACTATAACTTTATTCATTTTTGTTCCTTATATTGTTTATTTTTTTGTATTTTTGTTATTTTATTATATAAAAAATGCAATGGTTTAGTTTTTAAAATAAAAATCAATAAATACAATTATGCAAAATGTGCTAAAATAATTAAGTGTGGTCGCGTAGCTCAGGGGATAGAGCACATGCCTTCTAAGCCTGTTGTCGCAGGTTCGATTCCTGCCGCGATCGCCATTTTTTTATTTTATTTTTAATATTTGAATATGTCAATTCGTTTTTATTATATAATTAACATTGCATTTTTAAAAGCGAGTGTAGTTTAATGGCAGAACATCAGCCTTCCAAGCTGAATACGAGGGTTCGATTCCCTTCACTTGCACCATTGCGGATGTAGTTCAATGGTAGAACATCAGGTTGCCAATCTGAATACGAGGGTTCGATTCCCTTCATCCGCACCATATATTAATTTACCGAAATGACTTCATGTCATTTTTTAATTTAAATTTCATATATTAAGGAATAAAATGAATAAAGAAATTATTGATAACTTTTTACAAGAATATGACATTTGATATTCAAATAATAAGAAAGATATTGTAAAAGAATTAAATAATGATAAAAAACGTCATAAAGAATTTTTGTCTCTTTTTCCTAAGAAAAAAATAGCAAAGATGAATATTGATGAATATGTTATTGGAAAAAAGACTAAATCATTTTGTTGATGAGTTGAGGATAATTTACGTAATTTGGGTGATATTAGAGGAGGAAGACTTACTTCATATTCTCGTTTTGGTTTATATTTTGATAAAGAAATAAATGATTATGTATTTGGAAACAAAAAAACTAAAAAAACAAAATTTGGAGATAACAAGGACGAAATATTTAAAAATATTATTCAAAAAATTACTAAACTTTTAGACGATCTTGAAAAAAAGAAATATGATGAACTTATAAATAATGAAATTAACCCATTATTTAAAAATAAACTTATATATTTATATGATCCAGAAAATTGAATACCTATTTACGGCGATGATGATTTAAGTGATATTTTATTAATGCTTGAAATTTCATATAATAATGATGATGATAGAATAAATAAAAGAAGAAAACTTTTTTGATTTCTTAAATCACTAAATAGATCTAATATAACACCTTTGTTATTTATGAAATTTATTTATAGTCAATATAAAAATTTAATTAATGACAAAGAAATTAAACAAATGAGCAAAATACCTAAAAATATTAATGTTAAATGTATTAAATTGGAATACATTTCTTCAATAGAAAAAATACCTTCAAAATTAAAAGTTGAAAAACATGGACAAATTAACCCATTAAATTATAGAGACATAGTAATAAAAAACAGAATTGGTAAAACAGGAGAAGAAATTGTAGAAAAATATCTTAAATCTAAAGCCGGGAAATTACGTTTAAATATTGATGAAAATATAGAAATAGAATCGCCATGTTTAGGAGAAAAGCGTGATGATTATAAACATTATGATTTTGCCTATTATGAAAAAGATACTCATAAAAAAATTTATATTGAAGTTAAATCGTCAAAATCTAATGATAAAAACAACATAGCTTTTTTTATAAGTAGTGCTGAACTCAAATTTGCACAAGAAAATAAAGATTCACACTTTATTATGTATATTAATTTAAATAATCCTAGCATAATAAAACAAATTCCCATATCTGCAATAATAGATATGTTTGAACCTGTTAAATATGAATTTAAAGGAAAAGTATAAATTTATCTTAATTTTTTGATATCAATTTTGCTTGGTTTATCTATAGATAAACATTAATAAAAATAAAATTTCACTTAAATAATTTATTTTTATTTTAAATAAATTTTAGCTAAAAAATAGATATAGCAAAATTAATAAAATATAGAAGAAGCAAAATTTAATGAATATTTTTGTTAAATTCTTTTAAAAATAGTAAAATAATTTATGTAATGGAAAAGAAAATAAGACAAATAAAGACTACATTTATTTGCAACATTATTAAAAATGTTGATAATTTTTCTATTGCATTTATTAACTTTATGTCTAAAAATATGAATATTATTAAGAATATTTATATTAATAGAATTATGGTTAATAATGTATCTTGCTAAAAATAAAATTAATAATTTAAAAACTAAATTGATGGCTTTTAAAGGAACATAATCTTATTTAAATAACAAAATTAATATAAATAATCTTATAATCCATAAAAGTTTTAGACATAAAAAATTATCCCTAAAAAGCCAATAAAAATTAAAATAAAATGTTATTTAATTTAAATTTATGGTAAAAAATCCATATATTTAAAAATTATTTATAATTTATTATTATATTTTTATAATTAAAATTAATTAATATATTAATTATATTAATATAAATTATCAAAATGATAAAAGGAAACAAAATGAAAAGTAAAACAAAAAATAAGCTGTGATTACTTGCGGGAACATCATTTGTTGCATTAATGGGTGCATTGCCGTTAATGTCATTAAGATGCGTTCGTCAAAATAAAAATATAACACAAAAAAGATTTGTGAGAAGTTGAGCTTCAACCTATACATCACAAGCATTCATGCATGACATATCTACTTCATATGGTAGTTTTCAACCTACTACAAACACTCAAGAAACAGGTGGTTTGTTATTTAGAAAACAAGGTTTAAATGAACCCAATGTTTCAAATGATGAAAAGATATTGCAACCAACTTTTTCTAAATATCGCTTAGAACTTGCTAAAGAAGTTGTTTTAACGATGAAAGATGGAACAAAAAAAGTTTATAACAATGATAAAGCTGAAATTAAGCCAAGTGCTGATAAAGCAGATGGAACATATTCAAAAATAAATGTTCAAGCTACATCAAATGATGAACAATCAATAAATAATCCTAAATTTTTAGAAGATTTAAGAAATGCAAAGAAAATTCAAGTAACTGTTAAGGAAAACACTCATTGAACTGATCATCAAGGAAGAAAAACTAAATATAGAGTTTCACCACGTGATTTCTATTATTCATGATTAAGAACAGCGGGATTAACAACTGAAAAAAGACATGAACTTGGAGGGAACGCAGAATTAGATAAAATTGCTAATGAATCATTATGTGAACAAAACTCTCCATACTATACTTCAAATAGTTCATACAACAATGAATATTTATATAGAGTGTTTAATGTTAATTCTTCTAATTTTTATGATGAATCTAAATTTATAACTGAGGTTAATGGAGTTAATGGCATAGCTAATGGAACCAAAGCTTTAACTTTTGATTTAATCGATGAATCAAAAGGTTCACAATTTGATACATTTTTCAAAAAATGTACTATAGGTTCATATGAAATGTCTGCAGCTCCATCTAAATATATAGATGATATGAATAAAAATTCATCTTATACTGCATATAACTATATTGATCAAGATTCTACTTCAGCAATTAAAGATAAACTTGAACAAATAAAAGATACAAAAGCATATCAAGCAGGATTGTATTGATATGGTGTTTCTGCTAAAAACACTTTATATGCAGGTCCATATTATGCTTTACCAAGAAATGGTGTAGATAGAGTTATAAAAGCTAATCAAAATTATTGAGACCAAGAATGAGTTAATCGAAAAGATAAATTAGAAGAATTAGTTTGAAGATATCAAGCTAACGCTAATACTGATAAAAAGATTTTTAATGATAACCAATATAAAGAATACTTAAATGGAGATGTTACTTCTATAGCTTTCTCTCAATTAAGTGATACTCAAAAGGCAGAAATAATTAAGAAAAGAGATGAATTAGGACTTAAATATTCAAAAACATTTAATAATTCAAGCCCTACATATAGATTTTTAACTGTTCCATATGTACGTAAAAACAAAAAAGATTCTTATTTATTTAATGATGCTTATGCAAAATTAATGTGAGGTTCAACTAGAGAAGAACTTTCAAATGGCGAAGGCAATATTGATAGTTATGCTTCAGGGCTAGGGCTTTCAATGAGAACATTGTTGAATGCTGCAGTTAACTGAAATTATTTTGAAGATTATTCAACAAATCGTGTTCAAAAACCATGACTTGCTAAAATGGCAGAAAATTCATCAATGGGTGGTAAGGATCAAGATAGTAATCCAAAATCACCAATTGATTATTATGAACAAGTTAATACTTTAATGGGATTAGATGAAAATGGTAATAAAGTTACATCTATAACTCCTGAACAAAATATTAATTGAATTAATAAAACTGCTGAAGTTTCAGAAAAATTAAAATCTGCTGAATTTGAAAAAATTAAAGCTGCTGTTAAAAAAGTGTTAGATAAATTTGAAGAACAAAACCCTCAATATAAAGGACAAAAATATCAATATACAAGTTATTATCAATGAGCAAATATTGAGGCACAATTAAAACAAGCACGTGAAAAATTAGAAAAACTTTATGCTGAATTAGATCCAAGACTCGAAATAAAATATCAAGATACTCCAAATCCTGAGGATAAAACATTTAATGATGTTCGTGATAATGGTGTTTCAGGTATGGAATTTGCGGGTTGAAATTATGACTTTGATTCAACTGCTTCTGGATTTGATGGTCTTTCATGGTCAAATCAATTGTTCCCATTATTAACCTATCTAGCTGACAAAAAACCTGAAAATGTAAAGAAAGCATTCCCTCAATTATTTAAATTAGCTGAAAAATTAGTTGAATATGGTACAACAAATTATCATGGTTCAATTCCTTTCAAAGATTTATATAAGATTAAAAATTCAAGAATGTATACATTTACTCGTGGTAGATATTTATATAAATGAAAAGAAACCGCAGGTAAATATGATTTAGACTTTTCAAGTGGAAAAGCAGAACTTTTTAACAATGCAACTGACGTGTATGAGTTTTCAGCAACATTTTGACTAAATTATTTCAAACAATTAACTAACGATGATATTGCTAAATTAATGGCAGAATTAACTTCATATATGAGTACATATTCTGAAAGTGGTGTTAATAGTATCTCAAAACAAGAATTTACGCCTTACTTAATTAATAAACATTATCAACAACCTATTGTATCTGGTTTACCATTATTCCATGGTGATATTAAAATGGTTAATATCAAGAAAAAATAATTATGTTTAAATATATTTGACAAAGAATAGCGTTTGCTATTCTTGCTTTATTTATTATCTCTATTTTATGTTTTACATTAGTGGCTGCTTTTGCACCTAATCCAGTTATGAATTTGGCAAGAGAGCAAGCGCAAAAACCACATAATACAAAACCATTTGAATTAATTGTTCAAGAATTGGAAGTAAAAAATGGAATGCGTTTTGGTACAGTTGAAAAACCAGGTGCTGCAATTCCAATTCTTCTTAGATACTTTAGATATATAGGTAACATTTTAGCAAAGGGTGATTTTGGCTTTTTGACTGATAATAGGAATAATCCAAATCAACATGAATATACTACTATGTCAAAATTATTCTTTATTCCACTTAAATATTCAGTTTTAATTTCGTTTCCCGCTTTTGTTTTATCAGCTCTTATTGGTGTAACTTTTGGAGTTATTGCTGGATATAAACATGGAAAATGACAAGATTCAACAATAAATGTATTTGTTTTAATTTTTATAGCTTTACCTTCATTTATTATTGCACCTATTGCAATAACTATAGCTTTTAAATTAGGAATTTCACCTAATGTTCCTAAATTTAATGATCCTGCAAAAACTGCATATGATTTCTTTATTGGTTATTTACCACCAATTATTGTTATAACTTTAGGTTCTTTAGCAGTTTATACAACATATGCAAGAAATCAAGTTATTACTGTTTTAACATCAAATTATGTTTTAATTGCTAAAACAAAAGGCTTGAGCCAAAAACAAATTTTCTTTAAATATGTTTTAAGAAATATATCAATTCCTTTAATTGCAATTATTCTTCCTTCATTTGTTTTCCTTTTATCAGGAAGTATAATTATTGAGAGATATTGAAATGTTCCGGGCACAAGTCAAACAATAGCATATGCTTTTCCTAATGGCGAATTATATGTTGTAATGTTTTCAACTTTATTCTTCTCATTTTTATCATTATCTGTTGAAATTGTTGTTGATATACTTTATGCAATTTTAGACCCACGTATAACTTATGGAATGAAGAGCAAAAAAAATTATGTATTATTGTTAAAAACTTATTTAATAAGAAAAAAACTAATTAAAGATTTATTAGAAAAAGAAGCAAATGAAAGTATGATTTCTACTAGTTCTAAAAGTGAGGTTAAATAATGCCGTCTAATCGATTAACTGCAAAAGAATTTAATGAAAAATTTAGAATTAGTCAAGAACTACAAAATAAATTTAATTTAGTTCCAGAAAGCAAAAAACAAACTATAACTTCTATTGCTGGTAAACCTAAAAAATTGATTTTGGAAATCGTTAAAAGATTTTTTTCAAATCCAGTTGTTGTTATTGCTTTTATTGTATTTATTGTTTTATTATTATGTTCAATAATCATACCTTCAAAAGCAGCACGTTGATATGTGCCAAATCAAGAAGTTTCACCTTATGATAATATTAAACTTTTACCACCACTTGCAAAACCATTATTAAAAGATCAACCAATTGATGATGGTTCTGCATTCGTTAACGTATGAAAACAAATTCAAAAATTACCTCAAAATTTACGACATTACTTTGATTTTTTCCTAAAAACTGTTAAGTTTAACGGCCAAACAAAATCAATTGATACATATACCCCTTCTGGCATTAATTTAGTTACTTATAATGCTTATGCATTTTATAAAGCAGCTACTCTTTTAAATTTTGTTAATAAAGCTATTAACGAAGGGCAAACAATAGATAATGCTTTTATTGATAACGCACTATCAAAAATTCCTGAATTGCATACTTTGTTGGGTACTACTCATTTAGGAGCAGACATTTGAACCACCACTTGATATGCAACATGAAAAGCAATATGAATAGCATTAGTAGCAGCAATTGTTCAAACTTTTATTGGTGTTTCAATTGGGGCCTTTTTAGGTTTTCATGCTGGTAAAAAAATTGATACTATTGCAATGAGAATAATTGATATATTCTTATCACTTCCTGATCTTATTTGATTGCTATTATTTACAACAATTTTTGGAGCAACGCAATCTGCATTAATTGGAGCATTAATCATAACCGGTTGAGCATATCCAGTGTCAGCAACAAGAATGTTTGTTATTACTGTTAAAGATGAAGAATATATAATTGCTGCAAAATCAGTTGGTGCAAACACTTCACGTCAAGTATTCGTTCATGCATTACCTGCTGTATTAGGAAAAATTGCAACAAACTTTGTTAGAAGAATTCCTTCAATTATATTAAGTGTTGCTTCACTTGCATTTCTTGGATTTTTCAAAGAAAAATCAGATATTAATTTAGGTCAAATGTTAATTGAAAATACTCCTTATGCTGCTCAAAATCCATGAACATTGGCATTACCTGCAACTATATTATTAATTCTTTCATTATCATTGCATTTTATTGCAATGGGTGTTCATGATGCCTTGGATCCTAAAGTTATTGTTAGAGGAAAGAGAAAATAATGGAAATTGAAAAATATATTAATACATTAAAAAAAGAATCAGATAAATTAATTGATAACTTTAAAGAAAAATTAACACATATTCCTTTAGGTAAAGCATCACCTGAATTATTAAAAAATATTAAGGTAATGTATCAAGGTAAATCACATTTTATTAATGAAATAGCTACTATTGAAGCAATAAATGAAATTGAATTATTAATTAAACCAAACGATATAAGTGCATTAAAGCCAATTGAAAAAACTTTAATTAATTCTGGTTTAGATATTGAAGTTGAAACATATGAAAATAATATTATCGTTACATACTTTATACTTAAAGAAATAAGATCAAAATTAATTGAAGAAGTTGATAAACATTTAACTGAATTTAAACTTAATTTTAATGATTGTAAGCAAGATTTAATTAAAAAAATTAAATCGGATACTTCAATAAACTTAGATGAAAAACAATTAAATCAAAATCTATCATTACTTACAAAAGAATCAAAAGCAATTTTGAGTCATGTTAATTCATTAATGTTGCAAAAAAATAGAAAGCAAAGATTAACACCAATTCAAAAAGAAATTAATAAAGTTAAAAAAATTTCAATGAATTGAAAAACTAGTCCTTTAGAAGATGATAAAATTTTGGAAGTTAGAAATCTTCATGTAAGTTTTCCAGCTGGCAGAAATAAAACTATTCATATTATTCGTGGTATTGATTTAGATGTTTATAAAGGACAAATTATTGGCCTTGTTGGAGAATCGGGCTCTGGTAAATCTGTTACCTCAAAAACATTAATTAATGTTAATGAGAATGGTATTGTTACAGCTGATAAAATTCAAATTAAAAATTGAGAACTAAGTAAAATTAAAAAAGAAAAATATTGACAATATGTTCGTGGTTCAAAAATTGGATATATTCCGCAAGATCCATTAACTAGTCTTAATCCAACAAGAACAATTGGAAAACAATTACTTGATGCTTTAAATAATAATAATGATTGAAAAGAAAGACCTTTTACTGAAAAGAAAGAATATTTAATATCATTATTAAAACAATTTGGTTTACGTGATGCTGAAAAAATATTTTTAGCATATCCTCATACTTTATCAGGAGGGATGAAACAAAGAATTGTTATTACAATGGTAGTTGCTTTAAAACCTGATTTAATTATTGCAGACGAACCAACTACAGCTCTTGATCCAACTGTACAAGCATCTGTTTTAGCTTTGTTTGAGGATATTCGTCAAAAAATGGGGATTTCAATTATTTTAATTAGTCATAATATTTCTGTTATTGCAAAATTCTGTGATTATATTTATGTAATGTATGCTGGAAAAATAATTGAATGTGGAACTAAAAAAGAAATTTTTACCGCTCCTGCCCATCCTTATACTTGAGCATTAATTTCCGCTATTCCTGAAAATAAAGATGAAAAACTTTACAACATTCAAGGAACACCACCTGACATGGCTAATCTACCGTTAGGAGACCCTTTTGCACCACGTAATGAATATGCAATCGAAATTGACTTTTTAAAAGAACCTCCTTTAATTCAAATAACTAAAACTCATGCGGCAGCGACCTGACTTTTACACCCTAAAGCACCTAAAATTACTTTATCTGAACAATTAAATAAGCGTTTATTGGCTTTTAAGAAAGCGTTTGAAAATGGAAACAACTAATAAAAAAATCATTCTATCACTTGAAAATTTAAAAAAATATTTTGTTAATCAAGGTTTTATAAATAAAGCTGTTGATGATGTTTCATTTGATGTTCATGAAGGAGAAATTGTTGGTCTTATTGGTGAATCTGGTTCAGGTAAAACTACTGTTGGACGTTCTTTGTTAAGACTTTATGATGATTATAATGGTTTTGTTAGACTTGATGGGAAAATAATATCTGGAAAATATATATCAAACGCAAGAAGAAAATTTTTACGTAAAAATGTGCAAATGATTTTCCAAGATCCACATGCTTCACTAAATGGTCAGCAACCAATTTATTCTATTTTAAAAGAACCATTAATGGTTAATGGAATAATGTCTGAAAAAATTAAAGATATTTTTTCAGATTGAGAAGATGTTAAAAATAGTTTTAAATACACTTTTCAAATTAATGCAAT
Organism: Metamycoplasma faucium; assembly: GCF_045160055.1. Lineage (GTDB taxonomy): Bacteria > Bacillota_I > Bacilli_A > Mycoplasmatales > Metamycoplasmataceae > Metamycoplasma > Metamycoplasma faucium. Next base: position 378,415 of record NZ_CP088155.1, read on the forward strand.
GGCTTTGGAAAGTCAAAACTATCGTGAAATAACAAAAATAGCTCGTCCATTTTTTGAAAAATGAACTAAAAAATTAAGCATGTTTGATTTTGATCGCTCTTTATCAAATGAAGATAATTTCACAAGTTTTTTTGGTTATTTAGAAGAAAAACAAAATATGGAATCCATTATTATTAATAATATGTATTCTAATACTAATAAATTATTAGATCTATATTATGAATGTCAAGCTAAATACCGTAATAAAGATTTATCACTTCCAGAAATTAATTTTATTAAAGCAAAAGACAAACTTGAAAAAGCTAAAGTTTTAATAACGTACAGCGAAGAAGCGTATAATGCAAAAATTTTACTTAAAAATTTATCTAAACAATATAAAGCATTTATACAAAATCATAAAGATTTTAAAAATGAAGCAATTAGCACTTTTGTTAATTATATTAAAGAATATAAAAATGAACAAATGATGGCTAATATTTCACGTTTAATGTCAACTGATTTAGATTACTATTTATATAATTATAAAAATGAGTTATTGTATAAAAAACGAATTGAAGTTTTACGTAAAATTTATAAAGAATGTAAATATTTAGAAATTTCACAAATTAAAGATTTAATTAATAAACTAAATAATTATTGTGGTGACTTTTATAATAAATATTTAAGTGAACTTAAATATAAAAAAGATATTAAAAAAAATATTAAAGAAACAATCAACAAAAATTTTGAATTTAATGATTATGAATCATTCATTAAAATGTCAAATGATATGCGTAAAAGTTTTGAACTTACTAATGCAAATCTTTTAGAGCATATTAATAATACTAATCAAATTATCGCTCGTGGTGCTAAAGATGCAAAAGATATTGAACTTTTACATTCGTCACTAGCAGAATTTAAAGAAGCCGAAAATAAATATATAGAAAATATGAACGAATTTTTACGCTCATATAAATCTAAAATTGAAAAATATTACAATGAATTAAAAGAACAAAGAGAAAACTATAAAGAGTTAGTTGGATATCAAACTATTTGCAACAAAAAATATGAACAAATCAAAAAATCATATTGAGAATATTTACGCAGACAAATTACAAATGAAAAATCTAAAAAATCTATTGAATCTTTAATTAGTATTTATAAATCAGATTTAGCAATTAAAGAAGATACACTTAAATCATTCTCTATTGAACGTAAGTATTTAAATAAAGATTTAGCTAATTTACATTTATTATTAGGTATTGATAATAAATGAGTTGAATTAAACTTAAATCCCGATAAAAATCTTTCTTCTTCAGATTCGATTGATGTAAAATCAACAAAGTGAAAAGAACGTAAAAATATATGATCATATAAATTATTTCATCCTCTTGCAAAATATAGAATTAGTCAACTTCTATATAAAACAATAATTTATAAAGCGCTTGAAGATGTTGGACTTTTAAAACAATTTGCATATCGTTATCCACATGAATTTAGTGGCGGACAATTACAAAGAATTGTTATTGCGCGTGCATTAATTACTGAACCACGTGTTGTTGTTGCAGATGAACCAATTGCTTCTTTGGATATATCAATTCAAGCTCAAATAGTTAATTTATTAAAAGAATTATGTCAAAAGAAAAATATTGGACTTATCTTTATAGCTCATGATTTAAGTATGGTTGAGTATGTAGCTGATAATATTCAAATTATGCATTTAGGGAAAATCGTTGAATTTGGAAAAACCGAAGCAATATTTGAAAATCCAATTCATCCATATACAATTAATTTATTTAAAGCTATTCCTAAAATATCTAATTCAAATGAAAAATTTCAAAACGTTTCTTTTGAACTTGATTATTTAGAAGCTCAAAAATTTCCAAATGTTGCTGAAGTGTTTAATGTTGGTGAACATCATTATATTTACGGCACTAAAGAACAAGTTAAGGAATGGACAACACCAAAACTTGATAAAGATAACAACTTAACTGTTGAAGAATATACTTTAATTGAAACTAATGATGTAAAACCAAAGAAAACTTATAAAAAAACATCTAAACAACACTAGACTCATAATTTCAAATTATGAGTTTTTGTTATTTTAAAGCAAGATATGTATATAACCTTAATTGTCTATAAAATATATTTTGCTTAAATTATGTATCCATTTTTGATACTAGTTTATAATTAAAAATTAAATATATTTTTATTGGGGGAAAATGAAAAAGAATTGAAAAGAATATTGAAAAAATAGTTGGAATTTATTTTCATTGTTATATTTTTTTATCTCTATAGTTATATATGTAATTTTAATAATTTCCTTTATTTATGGAGCAAAGAAAAATGTTTTTGATTCGCTTAGTATTGCAGGTGTAATTTTATTATCAATCAATTTAATAATTTTATTATTTAGATGAGGTTTTGCAAAAGGAATAATTAAGGGAGTTTCAACGCAACACAAAGAGAAAATAATTCGTAAACGCGCTAAAGCAAAATATAAACTTAACTCAACTCAAACGGAAAAAGAGCAAATTATTTTTGAAGAACGTAAAGCGTATGAAAAAGAACAAAAGGATAAAGAAATAAATTTGTTATCTAAACCAAAAATGACAAATCTAGTTTTTTATTTGCTAATATTAATAAGTATAGTGTCAATTTTGATTTTTATACCTCATTTAATATCACTACAAAGAGGATAGGAATTTAATATGAATAAAAAATATTATGTAATTGCAAATTTTAAGATGAATTTAACATACAATCAAACTAAAGAATATCTTAATAATTTTTCAACTATTTATAAATTGGAAAACCAAAATTTATATTTAGGTTTTGCTCTTTCTCCCGACATAACTTCATTAGGGCAAATATATAAAAATTCAAATTTAAAAATCGGTACACAAAATATTTCTGAATTTGAAAAAGGTTCATATACAGGTGAATGTTCAATTTTAAATTGTATTGATAATAACATTAATTTTGCAATCATTGGGCATTATGAAAGAAAACACTATTTCCAAGAAACACTTCTAAAAATTAATAAGAAAATTTCATTGTGTCAAAAATATAATATATTGCCCATTGTTTGTGTTGGTGAATCATTAGAAGAATTCATGTCTGGACGCACAATTGAGGCTTTAGAAAGTCAACTATTAACAATCAAACGCAATCTTGTTGAAAAAAATATTATTTTGTCATATGAACCTATCTATGCTATTGGTAATGGTAAAACCCCCGAATATAAACATATTTTAAAAGTTGTTAATTTTATTAAAACTTTTTTTAATAATTCTATTCCTGTTTTATATGGAGGTAGTGTTAATGCTTTAAATATTAATGAACTTTCAAAAATAAAATCATTAGATGGTTTTTTAGTAGGAAATGCATCGCTTGAATATAAATCTTTTAATAATTTAATTAATTTAATAAAAAAATAAAAAGTCTTTATATATGTTTCCTTACCTTTTATAAATTAAAAAATTAAAGTCAAATTTAATAATCAATACCCTTTTATAAATTTTTGAGAAATTACAGTGTGAGTTTTCACAAAATTTTACCAATTTTTAGATTTCTTATTTTTCTTATATTAAAATGTAGACATAATCACACATTGAAATAAAAAGGAGAAAAAACAAAATGAAATTAAAAAAAGTAATAATAATTCTTGAAAATGAAATTGATTTAAAAACATGATTATCACTAAATAAATCTTATAATTCTTATAATGGTGTAAAATTTCATTTAGAACAAGATAAAGAAAACCCAAAAATTAAACATGTGATTTATACATTTAATGAGGATGATAAAATTATTAAAGAAAATAAAGGTAAGTCTATGAAACGAAGTGAATTTCAAGAAACAGTTTTAGAAATGTTTAGCAAAATAAGTAATAGATTAGACAAACTTGAAGATTTTGTTGAAAAACAGTCTAAATTCAATGAATTTATTTTAGGAGAAATTGCATTTCTCAAAAAGTTTCACAAAGATAATTTGTAATTTTAAAATTTATTGATTAATATGTTTTAGAACAAAAATAAAGCTAGATAAAAATTAAATTCATAACAAAAGTTATAATTTTTTTAAATCCTTTTAGCATAGAAGACATAAAGATAAATATTAAGAAACATTGAATCATATGGGAAGAATTTCGCCGCTTTTTTATACAAATTAAAATAAAAAGAAAAGTGTTAATGTAATTTATGCTAGGCAAAGCAAGATTATTTAGTTTAAAATAAAATGTTTTTAAAAATTGAAATTATAAAAATCCCTCTTATGAATTTTAAGAGAGATAAAAGTATTAATTAAATAATTTACTTACCTTTTGTTCCAAATATTCGATCACCAGCATCGCCTAATCCTGGGCTAATATAGTTATTCTCATTTAATTTTTCATCTTTAGAAGCTAAATATATATTAACGTCAGGATGATTAAATAAAATTTTGTTAATCCCTTTGTCTACGCCTACTAAGCAAATAAGTTTAATATTTTTTCAACCTTCAATCTTTAGCTTAGATATTGCATCATTAGCACTATTTCCGGTAGCAAGCATAGGATCCACTACTAAAACATCAGAATCATTTTTTGATATTTCTTGAGGAGTTTTGTAAAAATATTCTTTAGGTTCAAAAGTTTGTTCATCTCGATATAGTCCGATATGACCAACACGAGCTTGGGGGACTAAATCTAAAATCCCTTGCACCATCCCAAGCCCTGCTCTTAAAATTGGAATTATAACAATTTCATGATTAAATGTTTTACCAACTGTATTTATTCCAAGCGGCGTTCTAACTTCCAAATCTTTCGTTTTATAATCACGCAAAATTTCATACACCATTAGAGAAGCTATTTCATTTAAATTTGTTCTAAATTGTTTATGTGAGGTGTTTTCAGAACGCATTTCTGTTAATTTGATTTTTATTAAAGGATGATCGATAATGTATAGCATGATAATTATTTATTATTCTTAAGAATTTCTTCGTAAATTTGAACGCTTTTCGAAGTTCCTAAACGATTTGCACCAAGATTAATCATTTCAATAGCATCAGCTCCAGTTTTAATACCACCAGATGCTTTAATTAAAAGATTATCTTTTGCAACTTTTTTCATTATTTTAACATCATCAAATGATGCGCCACGATATGAAAAACCAGTTGAAGTCTTAATAAAATCAGCACCTGATTGTAAAACAATTTCAGTTATTTTTTCAATTTCATCGTTTGTTAAAAGTGCTGTTTCAACAATAACTTTTAATGTTTTTGACCCACATTCTTCTTTAATTGCTTTAATTTCATTTAAAACATATTCATATTCTTTATTTTTGAATCTGCCAATATTGATTACCATATCAATTTCATCAGCACCATGTGAAATAGCTATTTTAGTTTCATAAACCTTAACACTTGTAGCGTTATATCCCAAAGGGAATCCAATTACTGTACATACTAAAACATCACTTTTAGCTAGTTTTTCTTTAACATATTTAATATATGAAGGTGCAATACATACTGATTTAAAATCATATTTGATTGCTTCTGTAACAAGTTTATCAATTTCATCACTTGTAGCTTGCGGAGCTAAAAGTGTGTGATCAAAATATTTATTATATTTCATAAATTTCTCCTTATTTTTCTTTTATACGTTTATATTTTAAATTAATTTTGCAAAAACCGACTTAATAATGTAAGGCTTTTCACTAAATTCAATAGAATCTAATAATTCTTTTTCAAGATTATTATCAATTGGTTTTGAAGAATATAATGTAAATAAAGTATCGCCTTTTTTAACTAATTCATTTGAAGATTTGTTTAAATAAATTCCTGCTTCATAATCAATTGAATCTTCTTTTTTAGTTCTGCCAGCACCAAGTTTCATTGCAACTAAACCAAACGAAATGGCTGATTTAATTTTTAAATATCCTTCTAAATTAGATTTTACTTCATATTTATATTTAGGCATAAACCAATTTTTATTATCAAAAACTTTGATGTTGCCGCCTTGAGCGTTAATTCATTCTAAAAACTTTTGATATGCTTTTCCGCTTGAAATGACAGAATCAACTAATAATTTTGCTTCATTTTCATCTTTTGCTTTTTGTGCTAAAACTAATAATGTCTTAGCAGATGAATAAATTATTTCGGTAAAATCTTTTGGGCCATTTCCTTTTAGCGTGTTAATAGCTTCAATGACTTCAATTTTATTACCAATAGCTTTTCCTAAAGGCTGTTCCATGTTGGTAATTTCAACTGCTATTTTACGTCCTAATTTTTTTCCAATAGCAATCATTAATGAACCAAGTTTTTTAGCATTTTCAACATTTTTCATGAATGCACCATTACCACATTTTACATCTAATAATATGCAATTTGATCCAGTAGCTAATTTTTTAGACATAATTGATGATGCAATTAAAGGAATCGATTCAACTGTTCCAGTAACATCACGTAATGCGTACATTTTTTTGTCGGCAGGAACTAATTTTTCATTTTGTCCAACAATAGCAATACCATGTTTTTCAACTATTTCTTTAAACTTTTTTTCAGTTAAAGAAATTGTATATCCTTCAATTGATTCAAGTTTATCTAAAGTTCCACCAGTATGACCCAGACCACGACCTGACATTTTTGCAATTGTAACATCAAGTGCAGCTAAAATAGGGCATAAAACAATACTTACCTTATCACCAACACCACCTGTAGAATGTTTATCAGCAATGATTTTGTGAAGAAAATCTCAATTTAAAGTTTCCCCAGAATACATCATTGCTTCAGTAAGATATGTAGTTTCATCATCTGTCATTCCGTTTAGTCTTATAGCCATTAATAGAGACGCAATTTGATAATCCGGGATTTCATTAGCGACATATCCATTAACAAAAAATCTTATTTCTTCTTTTGTTAATTCTTTTTTTTCTGCTTTTTTAGTAATTATTTCATTAATACGCATAATTTTATTGGAAATCTTCCGCAAGATCTAAGGCTAAAACCATCATTTCATTAAATGAGTTTTGTCTTTGTTCACTAGTAGTATATTCTTTTGTTACTAAATTATCAGAAATTGTTAATAAACAAGCTGTTTTTTTGTTTAGCTTTTCAGCAACTGTAAATAAACCATATGATTCCATTTCAACGCAAACAGCGCCTCCAGACATCTTGATTCTTTCATCAACACTTTTTACAGAGTAAAAAGCTTCTTCAGTAAGAATACGTTCGAATTTAACTTGTTTATTTAATTTTTTAGCATGCTTAATAATTAAATCGTTTAGTTCTTTTGTTGGATAAACAATTTTTTCAGTTGCATCAGGAATTAAATTTTCACGGAAAGAAGTATTCTCCCCATAACAATCTTTAGCTAATACTAAATCAAAATTTTTAATTTCTTTTTTAAATGATCCTGAAGATCCAATTCTTATAATTGCTTCAACTCCATATTCAGAAAATAGTTCATATGAATATATACCAATTGAAGCAACTCCCATTCCTGAAGCAGCAACAGAAATTTTATTTCCTTTATATGTTCCTGTATACATTAACATATTACGTACATTAGAAACCAACTTAACATTTTCTAAATAATTATCAGCAATATATTTTGCTCTAAGTGGATCACCAGGCATTAAAACCAATTTAGCAAAATCTCCCTTTTGAGCATTTATATGAGGTGTCATTTTTTTCCTTTCATTATTATTATGATTGAGTAAATTAAAAAATATGTATATAATACATATTTAATTTTACATTTTTATTGTAAAAATATCTAAATTAAAAAATTATCATGAAGTGGTTTATCAAGTGATGTAATTAATTCAGCACCATTATTAATCAAATTAATATTTTCGTTGATTTTATCATTACTTTCTGGACTAAAACAATATACTTCTTTACCTAAATTTAGAAAAGAATCAATTAAAGGATAAAGAATTTTATCTTTAGATGCTAGCAATACTAATGAATTTGATAAAGCGGCCATTAATCGATTTCTTGCACTTAAAGTCTTTTTAGAAACATGATAATCAAAAGGATATTCTGAGATAATAAGTAGATTATCTAAGTTTACTTCTAATAAGTTTTTATCAAAAAAATTATTATTTATTCCACATGGTGCTATTAAAATAACTTTTTTGTTTGTGTTAAGTGCAACATTGATGATTAATTTATCAATACCTTTTCAATTCCCGTTAATAATTATGCAGTCATTCGGAAGAGACTTAATTTCTTCAAGATATTTATCTATATATGAAGTTTCATAATTTCCTGTAATATGAATTTTCTTAACTAATTTTAATAGATTTATATTTCCTTTATAATACATTAAAAATGGTGGTTTTTTAAGCGCACTAAATGTTTTAGGGTAATATTCTTCATCTAAAATTGTAAAAAAGTTTTCGCCATTAACCCACTTACGGATTTTTAATTTTTCAATTTCCTCTTTTGGAACAATTTCGTGGTATTTTAAAGCTTCGTATATTTGGTCTCAATTGCCGTTATATTTTTCTGAAAAATACAGTAAATAATAGTTCATTTTTTCTCCTTACACCATTCATTCTAATATAAGAAAAATTAAAAAAATTAAAATTGATAAAACTTTGTGAAAACTTTGGAAAATTTTAAGAAAATGCAACATTTACATATTTAATTGTAATGTTGCATTCTAATCTTATATATCATTGATGATAACTTCTTTTATAAAAAGTTATTACTTTTTTGTTTCATAATCATCAATATCTTTTTCATGAAACGATTCTAATCTTGTAAGTCTATATTCAATTGAATCCAAACGCTTAGAAAATGATTCATTGAAATTTTTTTGTTCTTGATTGAATTTTCTTTGCTCTTCGTTGAATTTTCTTTGCTCAATAATGAAAGTTTTAAAATCATTAAGTTCAATATTAATTTTACTGATTGCTGTTAAAACTGTTTCTTGAAATTCACTTTGTTTCATCGATTTACCTTTATTTTCTTTAGTGATTTTATCATCCTTATTAAATGTATAAATTACATGTTTAATTTTTGGGTTTTCTTTATCTTGTTCTAAATGGAATTTTACACCATTATAAGAATTATAAGATTTATTTAATGATAATCACGCTTTTAAATTAATTTCATTTTCAAGAATTATTATTGTCTTTTTTGATTTCATTTTGTTTTTCCTCCTTTTTATTTTAATTGTGATTATGTCTACATTCTAATATAAGAAAAATGAAAAAAATCAAAATTGATAAAACTTTGGTAAAACTTTGGAAATTTTTAGAAATTAGTTCAAATATATTTTTTAACATTTTTTGTTAAAAAACATTATGATATAATTTATTAACTTATTTAAGGAGATTTATGAATTGAGTAGAAATTACTTTGTTAGTACTTGGATATATATGATTAATCTTTAATATGATTGTTATTTGTCTATCATTTAAAAGAGATTTTCCAGTTATAACAACTAGATTAACAATTTTTGCATCTGGTATTATATTAGCTGTTTCAATATATTCAGTTGACAGATTAATTAATCATGCTAAATTATTAGATAGAGCAAACGCTATTAATATAATTGGATTTGTATTTTGATTACTATATTTAGTTCTTGCTTCAATACTAGCAATTATTCATTTAGTAAGAATTTTAGGCGGAAAGAAATACGCAAATAACCGTTCATTCTATCGTTAATTAAAAAAGAGGGTATAACCCTCTTTTTTAATTAAATTAATTATTTTTTATTTTCTTTAATTTCTAAATCTTCAGATGAATTTAAATTTTCAATATTTTCTTTTTGAGCACTATCTTTATTAGCTTTTTGATTAATTAAATTTAGATCTCATATTTCAACTGGATTTAGATAATTATTACTTGATGATTGTAAATCATATTCAGAATATTTTTTCCCATATATTTCAATTAAATAATTTTCATATTCAAAAAATAATTTAACATTAATTTCATTAAGTTTAGCATCAATTAATTTAAAAGAAGTATGTGGAATTCACTTTTTAAGAATATTTTTTGTAATTATTGGACTTGTTATTATAAATCCTTCATAGTTTTCATCATAAATATCATTAACTAGTGTTTTATAAAGCAATGGTTTAACAAATTTTGTAAAACTTTTTATTATTTTAATTTTATGTCTTAATGTTAATATATTAGTTTGTTTATATGTTTTATAAAAGGCAAAAGTGCTTCTTATTTTGTTTTTAAGATTAATAAATTTATTAATCTTGTTAACTGTTGTAGGAATAATTAAATTTATGTTAATGAAGGGCTGTTCTAAAAATATGTTTTCACTATTTTCAAGAAATTTAATTTGTAGTGAGTGATATTCGCTATGTTTTGCATTATCTAGGACATGATTTGGATATTTTGCACGCAATGATTCATAGGATTCATATGTCATCATAACAGTGTGATGGTCGATTTTTTCATTTATTTGTTTATTAGAAAATAATGATAATAATGATAAATCATCTAATGAATATCAATAATTGTTTTCATTACAAATATCAACAAATAGTTTCAAAATTTCATCTTTTTTATCTTTAACATAACTAGTCATAATTAATACTATTATACATTGATTATTTTTAATTTGTTTGTCAATTGGATTACTAAATATTAATTAATGTGCAAAAAATGGTAAAATATGTATTATTTTTTATTTAAAGTATAAAACATTTTGAAAGGTTTAAATATGGCTAAAAAAGTCAAAGTTATTAGAACAACTGAACAACAAGTTAAAAGAAAAAAAATAATTTTAGGAACAACCTGAGGAATTATTTTAACAGGACTTGTAACTACTGGTATTACAATTCCTGTTGTTCAAGCGCATAAAGCCTTACCAAAGAAAACACCACTTTTAAGAGATAGTGATGTTATTTTTGAAATGACTTTATCGGATGGATCAATATATAAACTTACATATGGTGATGTTAAAAAACTTGACAATTCAATTAATGAAAAAGCTCATTTAGCATCTGAAATGAATAAACATTTAGTTGAATATCTTTATGAAAAAGAATATGAAGCCTCACTTAAATATGAAGCAATTTATAATGCAAATAAAATTGCTGCAAATACTAAAACTTTTGCACTTGATTCTGTAGAAAAAGTTAGAGAAAAAATTACAAAAGAAATTACTGAACTTGAAAACAAATTTAAGGAACAATTTTCATATCAAAAAAAATGAGAAGAAAAATTTAAAGAAGAAATTGCAAAAGATGCATATGGAAAAGCTAAAACAAAGCAAGAAGCAATTGATTATAAAGTTGCTCAAAAAATGAAAGACGATGCTTTTAGAAGATATAAATTTGAAATAAATCAAGACTTTACATATAATGAATTAAAAGCAGGTTATATTACCGCTAATTCAGATGTTTTTTACACATATAAAGGCAAAAAAATTCAAATAGCAAAAAAAGGTGACAAAATTCCTTTACCTTTTGCAAAAGAAAATCAAAATTATGTTTTACCACCTGAAGATAGTCCAGAACTTTCAAGCAACAAAAAAGATACTTACAAAGTGCATATGTTTACAACTAAATCATTCGATTTTGGACTTAAATCAATCGATCGTTTCATTGAAGCATGAGCTAAATTAAAACAACTAATAACATCAGAATTTAAACTTGCTGCTAAACCTGACAAAGATAGAACTAAACCTTGAACTGTAACTAAAGATGAATTAATAAAATTATTCAGTTTTTCTGCTTATAGATCAAGTCAAACAGGTAAAACTTTAGTTGATATGGGGATAAATCGTTTAGCTCATTTTAAAGGAATAAGTTCAGCTCTTCAAAATTTAGATGGCGTTTTAAAACCTGAAGATATTAGAGAAGCTTTAAATGATCAAACCGCAATAGAAAATATTTCATCATCCACTACAAATGCTAAAAAATTTGGTTCAGAAGGATTTAAAAGCATTGAAGATAGAGCATCAAATAGTGATCCTTCAACATATATGTCTTTACTTTCAACCTTAATTTCAAAAGCAACCAGTGAAGATAAAATATTTAAGCCTGAAGTAAAAGACAATTTATTTAATACTTTAAGAGAAAAATTACTTGAAATCTTTAAATCAGAAGATTTAGAACTATATAATTTCTTAAAAAATTCAGCTAATTATGGTGAAGTTGATAGTTCCTCAGATTATGCTAATAAATTTGCAGAATATAATGCAAGAATTAAAAAAGTAATTGAAAGAAGATTTGAAAAAGAAAAATCTGTTATTGAAAAAGAAGCTGGTGAAGCATTTAGAGATACATTTAAATTTGACACTTCTTCTATTACTGATCCAAGATTAAAAAAATATTTAGATGGTCAAATTTCATCAATTATTAAAGTTGGAAATAATTATGTATATGCAACTTCTTCTGGAATAACAATTCAAAATATTTTCCATTTAGATAAGGTGGATGTTATTAAAAGCTTAATTAGACGTGATTTAGCAATTAAATCAAAAGCAAACTATACTTCAGAATTCAATGAACCTTTATTATCACTTGAATCAATGTTTAATAAATTAATTACTTCTGAATTTCAACTAAATGATTTATTAACAAATGATCCTGACTTTAAGAAATTTATTAAAGAAAAGAAATATAAAGATTTATCAGGAAATGAAAAAACTTTCGATGATAAAACTATTTCTGATCTTATTGACTATCATAAAACGTTAGCTGGTTTAGCAAAATCTAAGTTAATTGATAATAAATCTAAACAAATTAAAGACTGAATGAAAAAACAAATTGAAAGCCATTTAAATGCAGACTTTAGACGTGATTATAGTAAAAATAAATGATATTTAGCGGGTCATGAAGACAAAATGGGTAAAGAAAACATTTTACCTTACTTGTTTAAGGTAATTCAAGATTATTTAATTAAATAATGTTATGCAAAGGAATCCAATGAAAAAATTAAATGTATTAAAAAAGATATTTCTATATTCATCTCCTTTATTAGTTTCGGCACCAATTTCTGTTTTAGCTGCTAAATGTAAAAAAGCTGACAACGGTGAAAATGCTGGATATCAAACTAAAATAATTAAAGGTCAATTAACTAAAAATGCTGTTATGTCAGATTTAGTAGGTTCTTCTTTAGCAAAATTTTATGCAGAAGATATTAAGAATCATTTAACACCAGCACAACAAAAAATGAATTTATATGACAAACTAAATGAATTAATTTTTAATAAAGCTTCAGAATTTTCAAAACTTTTTTATGAACTTTTTAATATCTATGCTCATCAAAAACTTGACGCTGATGGACAATATTTTACAAATTTAAAATCTTTATTTTCTAAAGCAAATATTGATACTACATCGTTTACTCCGACAACATATAATATGCCAACCGATGAACAACTTAAATTTATAATGAAACATTCTAAATTTATTAATGATGATATAAGACTTGAAATTCTTAAACAAATGATAATTAGAAATTATCTAATTAAAGAAAGAAAAGAATTAAGAGATATTGCAAATAAAGATGGTGAAGACAAACTTAAAAAAGCTAAAAAAATTGATAAAAAAACACCAGTTGCTGAAAAAGAATTACATGAAGCATTAAACTTCAAAGATAATAGTTTATATTTATATGAAGCATTAATGAATTATCCTTTAATGGCATCATGAGAATTTATAGACAAACGTGAAATGAATTTACGTAAAAGTTCAGGAAGCATAAATAATATTGATGGATTTAATCGATTAGCTACTTGACAACCAAATAGTGATCCTGCATATGAATATAATGAACCTGCAAAGGAATGAATTATAAATTCATTGTTAGTTAAATCAGGTGATTCTAATGTCAATGTAACTAAAATAGCAGCGTTTAAAGGTATTAAAAAGATTAGTAGCACTTCAGGAGATCTAAGTTATTCTCTTTCTGCATTAAAAGAACAAAAATCACCAATATATGGTTTAATGGATCCTAATAATTCAAAAATATATTCTTCAGATTCATTTACATTTGCTAAATTAATTAAACACATTAAAAAAGCTCCACTTGCTTCATTAACTGATGAAAAGAAAGCTGAAATAGCAGCTGGTAAAAACAAAACTATTGAAGAAAAAGATATTAATCTTAAAAACCATGATTCATCATTAGGTGAAATAACCAAAAAAATAGATGGTAAAAAGACAACTTTTTCTGCTAAATATGAACTTAATGGAAAAACATATAACGTTGAATATACAATTGAATCAATTACATATGATTTAGAAAAATCAAATAATGTTAATGTTAAATTTAAAATGACTGTAAAAGAATTAGCTGCAAGACATTACACAGAATTTAGATCATTAATTCAAAAAGAAAAAGATTGAACTGAAACAGGAGATGGTAAAGATTTCAATTTAGCACAATTTCCTGAAAGCATTGATATATATAATAAATCTTCAAAACAATTTGATGGTAAATACATAATCAAAATTGCACCTGCATATAACAAAGATACAAAGAAATTAACTTTTGAAGGTACACCATGAAGTTCTCTTGAAGAACAAAGAAAAATTGCTAATAACTTAGTAACTCTTAATGGTGTTGATTTATTCAAAAAAGCAATGAAATATTTTAAAGAATTAAATGTGTTTAAAATCAATGAAAAAAATCTACACACCGAAGTAAAAGATATGCTAAAACAAATAGGAATATTGTAAAATATTATTATGTCAAAAGATACGTTTCAAAGAATTATAGATCGTGAAATACCGGCAACTATTATTTATGAAGATGATAAAGCTATTGCTTTTTTAGACATAGATCCAGAAGAAAAAGGCCACTTTTTAGTGGTACCAAAAGAATTTTCAGAAAACTTATTTGATATTGATGAAGAAACTTTTGCATATATTTTTCCACTTGCGAGAAAATTAGCACTTCAACAAATCAAAAAATTAAATGCATCTGGATTTAGATTAATTGTGAATAATGGTGAATCAGCTGGACAAGCAGTCTTTAGAACTCATATTCATATAATCCCATATTATGATAATTAATCAAGCATTTGCTTGATTTTTTATTACAATAAATAGTATGAATGAATTAATTAATATAACTGGAATTGTGATTGCAAAACATCAATGTAATGATTTTGATGAAGTTTTAGAAATTATTACAAGCGAAGGTAAAAAAACTATTTTTGCACCTGGAATAAGAAAAATTGAAAGCAAAAACCGTAATGCATTAAATTTACTAGATTATTCATCTTTTGAAATATTTGCTTCTAATCAAAACATTAAATTATTACCTCGACTTAAAAAAGCAAGTTTAATTAAGCAATTTTTAGTTGATATTAATTTAATTAATTTCAAAAATGAGCTTTTATTATTTTTAAATAAATTAAAATTATCAAAGGCTAATAATTTTTTAATTGCATTTAATAATTTATCTAATCTTTTAAATCAAAATATGGATAATAAAATATTTACATATCTTTTATATATGCTTCTAAAAGATGAAGGTATTAATCCTAAAATGGATGGATGTATTGAATGCAATTCAAAAGAACATTTAATTGACTTTAAATTTTATAAAGGCGGTTTTCTATGTGAGAATCATTCAGATGATATTTTAGGTAAAGAAAAATTGATAGCATTATATAACCTATCAATTTCTTTTGAAAAATTTGCAAGCAACACATCTTTTGTTATTGCATTAGAAATTAAAAATATGTTAATTGAGTATTTAAGTGAATATATTAATTTGTTTTAATCATCAATATCATCTTCATCATAAGTATTTTTATTATCTATTTTCAAAACTTCTTTTTGTTCAGTTAAATTTATATTTCCTTTTTTTGAAATTTTTTCAATAGCATCATTAACTATTCTTGCATTTTTTAGCCCTATTCCCACTTCTTTATAAGAATCTTTTATTTTCTTTTTACTATTTTCTAAATGTGTAACTAAAAAATTATAGTTTTTATGAATGCCATTAATTAATCCCAGTATTTGATCCATACTTTTACTAAATTCTATTTTTTTATTTGCTTGAATTGCAATTCATAACTGAGGCAAAATTGTAGAAGGAGATACTAATCCTACTTTATATTTATCTCATAATTCACCAATCAAATCATTTCCGTTGCTTAAAGCTGTTGCATACAGCGTTTCGCTTGGCAAATACATTCATGCAAAATCTGTAGTAACATCTTTTCTTATATATTTTTCACTAATGCTTTTGGCATACGATTTTATTTTATTTATATAATCCTTTAATACTTTATCACGTTCATTTTTATCAGTTATATCATAATATTTTGAATATTCAATAAGAGGAAATTTGCAGTCTATAGGTAAATATCTAATTTCTTTTTCTCCAATTGGATATTTAACAACAAAATCTACACGGCTTTTATCTTCACTATCATCTAAATCATTAATATCATCATTAATATTTATTTTTGAAATGTTAACTTGTTTTTTTCAATAATTATTATTGCCAAAATGATCTTTTAAGATATTATCCAACAGAATTTCGCCAAAATTACCAACACTTTTTACATTATTAAATGCTTTTGATATATCACTAACTTCAGATTTTAAAGTCTCAAATTTAACTAAATTTTCAGATAAATCTTTCATCTTAGTTTGCACGTTATTGAAATGTTCATCAAGTTTTTTAGCAAGTTCACTTTTAAAGTGCTCATCAATTTCTTGCTTAATATTTTCAATTTGTTCATTGGTTCTAACGACTAATTTTTCTATTTGTTTATCAATTTCTAATCTAAGTTTTTGAAAATTATCCCCACTTGCTTGGATATTATCTGATAATGATTTATTTATTTTCATTGATAATTCATTTAATTTGTTATTAATTTCATCTTTAAGTTCACTTTTTATTTTTTCATTAAATAAAGCTAACCTTTCTTTTATGTTATTTATTGAATCATCAAAATTTTTAAATTTTTCAGTAGAAATATTTTTTTGTTCTTTAAGCAATTCATAGATTTCATTAATAATAGGCAATTCTTTATAAGTGCTTTGAACATCCTTGCTCATTTTCTTTTTAAACAAAATGGCAATTAAAGTGCCTAATAAGCTTAAAGCAATGATTGATATTATTGTTATTACAACGATGTAATATTTATTATTCATTTTAATATCTCCTTATCCATATGTTATTTATATGTAAATTTTTTTATTCAAAATCAATATCTTCATTAACTTTTTGAAGAATTTTAATTTTATTTTGAACATCAATTTCATTAACTAATCATTTATTAAAATGGCAGTTTTGAATAAATTCTTCAATTCTATTTTTATTATTTATTTCTTTAAGAGTAATTACAACACCAAATCTAATTCCTTTACTATCTTCAGGATTAAGACGGCTATTTGTTTTAATTTCCATGCCCCAATTTTTATTATTGAAAGATTTTTTTCCTATTTTTCTTTTTGAAGATTTTTCAACAATATATTTAACATTATCCCATTTTCTAAATTGTTTTCTTGCATCATCTTCTAAAAGATAATTTATGTGGTCATTTTCTAAATCATCATTATTTTGTTTATCGCCTTTAATATCTACAATTTTTTTATCATCTTTCATCCTCCCAAAATGTAAATTTAACTCAGTATTTGTATAATCTACACCTTGTGATCTATTACATGATGGTGTATAACACATCGTAGCTTTAGCTATGAATGGATATCTGCCTTGTTTATCTAATGGGATGGGAAAATTATAATTATAATTATTTCATTTTTCAGTAATATCTGAAACAAAAAATTTAATTTCATTGTCTTTTGTTTTTATAATTTCATTAATATGAATCGGAACAATTCCATGGCCATATAAAGCAATATTTTCTGGAGATGAAAATTCATTTCATCCACGAGCAGAATCAATAATTAATGCTTTTGCGATCTCTCTATTAAAACCTAAAATGTCAATTAAATATGATAATTTTCTTGCTATTCAAGGGCATGCATATGATGTTCCTTGAGCTGTATCTTTTCCTAAAGGTTTACAAACATTAATATATTGTTTTTCATCTCCCCCGTAATAGCTAACATCCGGTTTTGCGAAAAATGATAATACTAATCCTTTTCTACTATAGTTTGTTGACAAACCATCTTTATCGACGGAATTAACAACAATACTATTAATTGAATCAGCTGGCGAACCTATCTTTTTTGAACTTTCTTTTTCTTGTTTATTAGTTCCTGCAATCACAAATATAACATCATTTTCAAATTGTATTTTGTCTAACGCATATGCACCCGCTGAAATGAAATTATCATTAATTTCTTCATTACTTCCTAATGATATATTTCATACCTTTATATCTAAATTATTTGCTACAATTTCTTTAATTTTTTTAATAATTGAAAATGCTGAGAAACTTGATCCTCCCATAATTCCAAAATGTCTAACTTTAAATCGTCCGCATCCATCCTCAAGTCATGGATTTAATCTTGGACCGTCTACAATTATTGATGAAACACTTGTCCCGTGTATATAATCTCCTTCGCTAGTTGAAATATCTTTTGGTAACATATTATGATATTCAACTCAATTACTAAAATAAACAGTTTCATCAAACAAAGTATCTATCACACCAATTGTAGGTTCGATTGTGGGATTAGGAATTTTTATATTTTCTTTTTCATGATTATCATTAATGTCGCTAGGCGATAAAGTGGATATATCAGTTGTAGACATTGAAATAAGATAAGGAGCTTTTTCTAACAAAATTTCAAGTTGTTTATTATTAAGATAAACAGTATTATTCTCTAAAATTCTAGTTTTTAAAATGTCAATTCCTAATTCTTGAAATAATTTCACAGTGTCTGTTTTAACATCATAAATAGTTACAATATTTTTTATTAAATCTTTATCATTAGGCGTTTCGATTTGAAAATGGTCTATATATGAAGCATCTGCAATAACTTGCTTAAATAAAGATACGCTGATTTCTTTATAATCTTTTATAGTTTTTAAAATGTAATCTTTATTATCCAATATTACTTTATTAATTTTTCCTTGAAAACTATTTGATAATATTTTTTTAACAGTTGACAATACTTCTATACTTTTCATTAAATCTTCATAATTTATAAAATAAGTTATTATGTGTTTGTTTTTCTTGTCATTAAATTTAGCGCCAACAATTGCATTATTTGATTTTTTACCCTTAAATAAACCTGAAATTCGATTGCTTTTAGCAACAATTTTGTTATAGCATACACTAATTAAAATTCCTTCGAATGGTCTTTTTGTATTATCTCAAAAATTTTTAATTTGAATTAATTGTGATTTTAATCTTTCTAAATAATTGCAACTAACTTCAATTCTACTGTTCATAGAAATTTCAAAACTAAGATTTTTTCTACTAATATGTTTAAATTCTCCTTTTAGTTCAAGAATATTATTCATTTATTAATTCTCCTTGACTTAGTTTTCTTGCAATATTACTTTTAGATTTCCCCTTTAATTTTTCTATTTCTCTAATAGTAAATCCTTCTTCATAAATTTTATTTATATCTTTATTATCTAGGTCACCTATTAAATTCATGTATAATCTTCTTAAATAATCATGTTCAGATTCTAAATCGCTAAAAGCTAGGGAAGTTTTTATAAGATTTTTTAATTCACCAGGATATGGCAGTGTTTTTGCCGACATTAATATTTTTTTAAATAATTTAGTATCTTTTGAAATATCTTTAAATTTTTTTGAAAATGACGAAAAATAATTTTCAGCAATTTCTATTAAGTCTTTTTGTTCATATCGATTAAAATTAATTACTGCATCAAATCTTCTTATTAAAGCTTTTTCAAAATTTGAAAATAAATTTGTTGTTGCAATGATCACAACATCATTATTAATACCTGCTAATTTATCAATTTCTTTCAAAATTGTTGATGTTGCTCTGCCCATTTCACGAACATCATTTGGATTAATTCTATCCATAGCAATAGCATCAATTTCATCAAATAAAATTATTGCTTTATCTATATTTGGAAGATTATTTATTTCTTCAAATAGATTAATTATATTTTTATTTGTTTGTCCTAATTTACTGTCGATTATGTTTTCTAAATTAACCATATATAAAGTTCTATTTAATAATCTTGCAACATTTTTTGTCGCTTCAGTTTTACCTGTGCCAGGTAAACCTTCAAATATAAATTTATTAATACCTACTTTATGATTAATTGCATTTATTATTCCTTTAATATCTTCAGAAATTTTAGAAGGTAAATATAGTGGTTCTAAATTTTTAATTTCAATTTTTTGCAAAAATTCGCTATCAAAATCAAGATTTTGAGGCATATAAGTATCTGATTTATACAACAATCCCATAATATATTCTGATAATTCATAATCACCAATATTGTCAAAATATTTTGCTATTGTTATTGCTTCATTACGAAATGCATTATCATTTTTTTCTGAATAATATTTAATTAAATTTAAAACATTTTGTTTTTTCATCTTATCTCCTAGGTTAAAATTAATTATATCATATGTTGGGACATAATATATGAAAAATGGGACAAATTATTTAATTTTTTATGTTTAAATTTGCAGACAAAAAATATGAACAAATTAATTTTGCTCATATTTATTTTTATATATATTATCTTGAATTATTTAATTTATTTCCATATAATTCAGCCATATTTTGTTCTATATCAGGTTCATCATTTGCAAGTTCAAGTTCGGTATTTTCTTGAATAATTGCTTTTGCATGTGTTGTAAATAAAATGGTTGGAATAATAACTACATTTCTTCGTTTATGTTTATAGAAAAATGGAACCAAACGATCAATAATTAATTGTTTTAAACTAGGAATGTCTCAATCTGTTGAATTTTTAATTGTGTATAAAATTGCTCCATGAACAATTCTTTTAGCTTCTTCTATTAAATGTAATGAATTGCGTACATAAAATGCTCCTCTTGAAACAATTCTTGGTTTCCCAAGAATTAAATTCTTTTCTTTATTCAAAGCTATTATGACGTGAACAAAACCATTTTGACCAAGTTCCATACGTTGTTTAATTAAAGTTGAATTAGTTTTTGAAAGAATTGTTCCATCAATAAAAACAGGCCCAAAATAAACTTTTTCATTCGAAAGTCTTATTTTATGATTTTCTAAATAATAAACGTCACCTAAATTAGCAACAATAGCATTTTCTTTTGGAACTCCACATTCTATTGCTGTTTGACAATGTACAACACTCATTCTATATTCACCATGATATGGCATAAAATATTTAGGTTTAGTTAATTCAAACAGTTTTCGATGTTCATCTTTATATGCATGTCCTGATGTATGTAAATATCCATCAACACCATTTTCTCTTATAATTGCACCTAATTTATAAAGACGATTGACTAAAAGTTCAATTTTTGATCTATTTCCAGGAATTGGACTAGATGAAAAAATAATAGTATCTCCTGGTTTTATTGTAACATGAGGATGTTTACCAAATGACATTTTAGCAAGCCCTGCTAATTCTTCGCCTTGCGAACCGGTAGTTAAAATTACAAGTTCATTATCATTAAATTTATTCATGTTTTTATTATTAATAAAAACTTCATCTGGAGCATCAATATATTTAAGTTTTCTCCCGATTTCAACACCATCTACCATTGAACGACCAAAAGTTACTACTTTTTTCTTCATTTTAGCAGCAAGCTCAATAATTGCTTTAATTCTTGTTAAATTAGAAGCAAATGCGGTAATAATGGTTTTCTTTTGAGCAAGTTCCATATATTTCCCGATGTCTTTTAAAATATCACTTTCAGATGGAGAATGATTAGGACGCATAGCATTAGTTGAATCTGAAAATAAAACATCAAGACCATCTTTACCAATTTTCTCAAGTTTTGAAAAATCTGTTAAGTTACCTATTGGATGATAATCAAATCTAAAATCACCTGTCATCATTAAAGCACCATTTGGTGTACTAACTCTAATTCCAAATGCATCAGGAATTGAATGTTGTGCTGTTCAAAAATCTACTGAACAATCACCAAATCTAAATACATCATCTTTGCTAATTTCAATCATTTCAATTTTTCTTTTTAATTTAAGCTCATTAAATTTTAAAGTTAAATATTGAATTGCAATTCGAGGAGCATATATTCTTTTAATGTCAACTTCTTGCACTAAATAAGGAACACCCCCAATATGATCTTCATGTCCATGGGTAATAAAAAGACCTGCAATTCTGTCTTGATTTTCTTTTAAATAAGTATAATCCGGAATAGATCCATTTACACCGGTTGTAAAAATATCACAAAATTTTATTCCTGTATCAATAATAAAAATTTTGTCATATTCAATTATTAAAGTAGATTTACCAATCTCTTGCATTCCACCAAGTCCGAATATTTTTGTAGGTTTCATTTTTCTCCTAAATTTTTATAGATTATTTATTATTTCTAAAACACAATAAAGTTTTTAATTAAATTAAATTTATTAAAATTATTTTACATTAAAACTAATTTATATAATAAATTTTTTTATTTTTTATGTATACCTTCCAATGTCAAACAAATTGACCCACCAACTTTTAAGTTTTTGATGGAGAATATTATTATGACTTTTAAAGAAAATATAATTTCAAGAAACGAAAGAATAGTTAGCACAATATTGCGTAATATTAATTTTACAAATAAAGCATTATCATTAATTGCACGTGTTAGTATTTCAACAATTAAAAGGTGAAAAAGAAAAATTTTGAATGAAAATGGAAAAATTGATATATCTCATAAAAATATGGGAAATCAAAATGCAAAAAAATATAATGATGAATTAATAATACAATTAGGTAAGACATATGAAAAAAATGCAAAAATTACAGGTGGAAATGTTGAAAATGAAAGTTGTTCATATTTAACATTAAGAATTTTTTATGAAAATTTAGATCTTATTATTGGCAAAAATGACATTAAAATTTCATATTCAAATTTAGTTAAGAGATTAAAAAAAGAAGGTTTTGCAAGTAAATATGCAACTAAAAAAGGGCGCAAAGAAGCTAGGAAAAGCAGAAAGAAAAAAGAAATAAAAGAACATATTTATTATGAAGGAAAATTAACCTTTTCACAACCAAAGAAAAAACAAAAATTTAGATTTAATTTTGCAAATAATTATAAATACGGAGATATAGTAGAGATAGATGGCTGCACTCATTATTATTTTAATAATGAAATTAAATCAACTTGTTTAATGGCTGTTGATGTTGGAACAAATAAAGTACTTGATTTATATTTTGAAGAAGGAACAGAAACATTAAATGGATATCAAACACTTTTAGAAAACATTTTTAATAAATATGGTTATCCAAGAAAAATATTTGCTGATAATAGGATGAATTTTTGACATGATGAAACTAGTAATGCAAAAACTTTTTTAGAAGTAAAAAATAGAGGAATTGAATTTTTAACTTCTTCAAATCCTACTTTTAAGTCTCACGTAGAAAGAAAATGAGATACTTTTCAAAAAAATATCCCATTCTTTTTTAAACTAAATAATATTGATAATGTTAAATTGGCTAATGAATCTAAAGATAAAATTATTGAAAAAATAAATTCATGTTGTTCTATTAAAGAAAAACAAAATGTTTTTATGCCTATAACAAATGAGCTTGATAAATTTTTCGATTTGACTATTAAAAGAACTATAAACAATGGTGCAGTTAAATATCAAAACAAATGATATATGCCAATTCATTCAGAAACCAATAAAAGAGTAAATATTGTTGATAATGGTGAATTTAATTTTGTTATAGGAACTGATATGAAATTATATTTTAGGTCTCATAGCAAAAGATATAAAGCAATAGAAGTTGAAGATAAAAGATATGAATTTATGATTAATTTTGCTTATAGAAAAAAGATTAATATGAATATTGAAGAAGCAAAAAAATTAGCTGAATTAATTACAAGCACATATTATGTGCATTCAATAATTGAGAAAAAAATATCTATATTAAAATCACTAGAAGATAAAGATCATTTTTTTAAAGATGAAATGTTGATTTTAAATGAAATATTTGAAGATTTAAAAAATGAACGTGAGTATTTATCAAAAATAATTAATTTTTAAAAAAATACATATTATAAATTGGTTTAATTATTGAGATTTATGACTTTTAATCTATACTTTTAAGTGGGTCAATTTGTTTGACGTTTCACAATTTATATAATAAATTTTTTTATTTTTTATGTATACAATTATTTTATTTCAAGGCAAACTAATAAAAATTACATACAAAATTAATTTCAATAACACTATTTTTGTTTGTAATTATATTTCATTTAACTATGTTAAATGATTATTAAAAAATAAATTGGTAAAATTAAATAATAAATTTTTAAGGTATATATTATGAAGAAAAATAAGAAATTATTATTAAACACTTTATTACCGATAATAACTCCTATTCCTGTTTTAGTAGGTTCATTTTATTTAATGAGTGGTAATTTTAATTTTAAAAAAATAGATAATAATTTAGTTTTTGAAAATCTTGCTAAACAAAACAATGTTAAGAAAGTTAGTGTTTCTTCATCTCTTGACAGCAATGATAATAATCATAGTCCTGAGAAGGCTATTGATAATTATCAAGGAAGTCATTGAAAATCTAAAATTAATGAAATTAATACTACAAATAATGATAATTATTATGAGCTAGAATTTAAAAATCTTTATACTATAAGATATCTTAAACTTCATTTTAACGCCTCAAATATATCACATTATAAAATTAGTTTAGTTGATAATGATAATAATGAACATGATTTTTATGAATATAATGGTCAAACTCTTCCACAAGGTATTGATCATCATATATATTATGGTAAAGATAATGAAGAAAATAATGGTGAACTTTTTCGTAAATTTAATAACATTAAAAAAATAAGATTATATTTTTATAAATTTAATAATTATGCACAAATATCTACTTTAGAGGCTTATGAAAATGTAGTTCAAATGGATTTATTAGAAAAAGTAATGCAATTAAGTGAAATGAAAAATTATGTGGAAAAATCAAGTTTTTCTGAAGAAATAAAAAATGGTTTGGCAAAATATCAAAGTGAATTAAAACAAGCATTGCATGATGGTTATTTTCAAACAGATATGAATCATTATTATGGTTCGTCTATAACAAAAGAAAAATATAATGAAATTATTGAAAAACTAATTGAGTGAGATAATAAATTAATTTATTATCATTTAAAATTAAAAGATATTATTAAATCTAAAAAAGATTTATTATCTTCGGAAGAATATAAAAAATATAGTTCTGATTCCATAACTGAATATAAATCATGATTAAACCAAATATCTAATTTAAAAAAAGTTACCAAAGAACAATATGAAAAATATATAGGAAACGATTTAGACAGTATCAATGGAAAAGAAAAATTTTATTTAAAGGAAAACATTAATGTTCTTTTTAATTTTTTAAAGTTAAAAAAGGATAATTGAAATAAAAATAATTGAGCATATTTTAATAATGAAAATAAAACAAAATATGATCAACTATTAAGTCAGGAATTAGAAAATTGCAAAGAAAAAATTTCCAAGAATGAATCAATTTTTGAAGAAAAAAGCAATTCGATAATTAATAAAATTATTAATTCATTAAATAAGGTTCTTACAAATAAAGAAGAAATAAAAAACTTTATTAATAGTCAATTAAATACAAGTAATTCAGATTGAGCTGATAAAGATTCAGAAAAAAATTATAAAAAAGATTTGCAAAATATATTAACATTACTTTCCAATCAACAAGAAGAAATATCACAAGACAAAAATTTGGAATATCACAATAATATTCAAAGAAAATATAATAACATTATTAAAAATAAAGATGTTTTGCTCCAAGAATTAAATAAACTAATTAATGATAAAGATTTTTATACTCAAGATACCTATGATAAACCTAATATTAAATTTAAAGATTTAAAAAGTGAAATTGAATCATCATCTAATGTTTCTGTTGAAAAACGTGAAGAATATGATAGCAATATTGAAATGCAAAAAAATAGTTTGCTTTCAAACCAAAACAAAATTTTAAATCATATTAATTCAACACTAGTTGAACATAAAAGTAAATATTATCAAGAAACAAATTTTGAATTATTTAAATCATTTATTGATAATATAAATAATTTTGCAACAAAAACATTCAAAATTTCAAGAATAAATGCAAATAAATATATTTTTGATATAAATGAAAAAATCAAAGAATTGATTCCATATTTATATTCCAAAATATTGTTAAACAAAATAGATACTTTGAAAAAGGAACTTAACAAAAATAAATGAATGTATACCGAAAATTCATATTTTAATTATATAGGTAATCTTGACAGCGAAAAAATTAAAATTGAACAACATCCAAAATGATTTGTTAATAAAAAAGAAAATGCAAATGAAACCTTACATTGAGAAGAAGATAATTTACTTAATAGTTTTAAAAATAATTTAATAAAAGATTACAAAAAAATATTAAATTATTATATAAACAATCCTTCTTTGTCGAATAATATAATTGAAGAATCGAAATGATATGATATTTCAACATATGAAATTTATGATCAAAAGGTAAATGAAATAATTAGTGAAATTAGGAAAGAATCTCATATTGATGAAAATAAATATAATCAATATTTACATAAATTTTCATCAATTAAGAGTATTTTAAAATCACATAGAAGTGTTTTAAATCAAGAATTGCATAATGAAAAAAATGCTAATTTTGATTTTTATACTTTAAGATCATCAAAAGAATATATAGATAATATTGAAAAATTACAACTAGAATATCAAAATGTAGAAAAAATAGATTTAAAAACATTACAAAACATTAGAAATACTATAAATTCATATAAAAAGAATTTATTAAAAAGAATTTCAACTGAATTAATTGATTATATTAATAATAAAATAGAAAAACTAGAAACAAAATATTATTCAAATAATTCAGAACAAAAATATAAAGCCAGTTTAAATGAATTAATAACTAAAATTAAATCTAATAGTGATCAATATACAAAAATTACATATGAACAAAATATTAAATATATTAATTCATTTGAAAATATATTAGAAAAATTAAGCGATGAAATTTTAGAATATATTGAAGAAAAATCAAATTATTCAGAATTGATTTATTATTCAGAAATATCAGTAAATCAATATAAAACAAAATTAGAAAATTTAAAAAATCAAATTATGGAAAATTGAAAAATAATTGAAAGAAATAATAAACTTGAATATCGTAGGCAAATTAATAATTATGCAAATTCATTAGTTTCGAATCGTAATTTAATTGATAATGAAATAATTCCTAATGCAAAAAATAGTATAAACAAAAATATTTATACAAAAAATAGTCTTAAAGATTATCTTTCTTCAATAGATAATATAGGTAATAAATATCCTTACAAATGCACAAAAGAAGACATAAATTTAATAAATATTGAAATTAAAAGAAGCAGAGAAAAGCTTAAGTCATATTTATCATTAATTATTTCTGAAATTCATGAATATAAAAACGATAATTATGATCAATATATTGCAAGTAATGTTCAAGATTTTTATAAGAAAATATCAAAATTACTTAATGAATATAATAAACTTGATTTTAGCAAATTTACAAATTCTGATTATAAAATTGAAAAAACAAAAATTGATGCTTTATTAAATGAACTCAAAAATTCAACAACATATCTTACCAAATCGATTGAACAATTAACAAATGAAATTTCTATTGTCGAAAAAAATGAAAAATATCCATCTAGATTAAAAAATAAATTAATCAATAAATTAAAAACAAAAATAATTGAAATTAAAAGAAAATCTGAAAATGATTTCATTCTTAAAGATTTTAATGAAGTTAATACATCACTCAAAAAAATAAAAAATGATATTGAACTTGAATATATAAACGAAAAGAAAATTAATGAAAAAAATTCTTTTGGTTTAATAAATACTAAAAATATTTATAACTATTCAGCATATTCAATTTTATTTGGTACATTATCAA
Source organism: Metamycoplasma faucium (assembly GCF_045160055.1). Lineage (GTDB taxonomy): Bacteria > Bacillota_I > Bacilli_A > Mycoplasmatales > Metamycoplasmataceae > Metamycoplasma > Metamycoplasma faucium. The sequence continues at coordinate 406,396 of NZ_CP088155.1, forward strand.
TTTCTACTATTATATTAACTGCATACTTCTTAATTAAAAAACGTAAAAAAAATTAAATTTAGCTAAGAAATTAATTTAAATATAATTTATTATTTTTATACTTCTTTCATAAGGCGAGAAAATTAATGAATAATGGAAGAGTTATTAAAAAAAATCAATTTAAAACCTCTCATAATTCATGAGAGGCATATGTAAAACAAATTATGAATTTATAATTAATTACTTTATATTAAGAAAGAAACTAAATTTTAAACAAAATTTTAAATAGTGTTTAGTTTATCAATTTTTATATATTGCTTTAAAGCCAAAACGAGTTGTTTCTGTTCATTTTTGCAATTGATATTCACTAAAATTATTATTAATATCTCATTTGTTTAAATATCAAGAGCAATTAATATTATTATCTATATGAATACCTTCTTTTTCTTCAATTTTTTTTCATTTATATTCATCAGGAGTACTATTTACTGAAGAATAAAATTTATTAGTTAATTTTGGTAAGTTATTTAAATGTAAAAAACTATATTTTACTCCAACTGACTCATTATAGTCATGAACAAATAAAAAAGCTACCGTAATTGTTTCTAATTTTTCACAATTATCAATTCATAAGTTTTGAGTTGAAGCACCATAGTGTGTTGGAAATCAACTTCAATATACAATTGGTGAATATGGTTGGTATGTAATTGCAACTTTTGGAAGATATATTTCAGTTAAATTGTTACAATTTTTAAATACTAATCTTGAATAACGAGCACTATAAACACTAGATGAACCATGATCTTGATTAACAAAATCTTGATTGAAAGTGTGAATTTTCCCTGTGTATTTTATATTTTTCAAATTAGGCATTTCACTAAAGGTTTCAAGTTCATATAAATCGTTATTGGTTTTATTTGTTGCATGAATATAATAAGATTGAACATTTTTATTAAAGATTATTTCAGAAAATTCAGTTTGATAAAAAGCTTTTTGTGAAAAACAAGTTGGATTTACAAAATTGCCGTTATCATCTTTATATGATTTATTTAAATCTAATATAGATTCTTTTAAAATTAGTGATTTTTGCCTTGAGATAGAATATACATCTTTTTCTACATAATTAGCGTCTCCAGAATCGCTTTCATAACTGCTAATACTCATTTCTTTCTTTCACACAATCATTTTTTGAAGAATTTCTTCTTGAATCCATTTATCTATAGTAAATAAATATTGTATTTTATCTTTTTCAATTTCAGCAAATCTATCTTCAAGTTTCTTAACTAAATCTTTATACAAATTATAGTTATTATGATGTTTCATTCTTTCAATAATTTGCTTTTTAAGTTTAATCAAAGGAATAATAAATTTTAAAGTTACATCTGATTGTTTAGTATTTAATAAATTAATTCTTTTTTCTAATGTTTCACTTGCAGAAGTATTAATTGAAGAAAATGCATCAGAAATAATTGATTTTAACTCTTGAATAAAAGTTAATGAACCTTCAAGTTGCTTAATATTTTCAATTAGTTGATTAACTTCATTAACTTTATTTTCTAATTTTTGAATTGTAAATAATTTTTCACGTTTCTTTTCAATATATTCAACAAGTTTGCTTCTTAGTTTTTCAATTTCAGTAGCATAAGTTGAAACATTACCAGATTTCAAAATTAATTCTGAATTTTGCAAAATTGAAGATAAAGATAATTTTAAATTTTCAAGTTTAGGATCATTTAAATCATTATCTATATAATTTTTAACATTTTTTTGAACTTGTTTAAGTTCAGCTTCTAGGTTTAACAAATTATCTGAATTTGTTCTAATTTTAGTAATTGAATCTTTAAATGATTTAAGGCGACTTTCTAAAACACCATATGAAAGATTTTCATATCCGTTCATTAATTCAATTGCACTTTGAAGTTGTTCTTTTAATTGTTCATGATGTCTTTCTTCAAGCTTTTGTTTTAAATCATTAGCACGATTTAATTCAAGTCTTGTTTCAGCTTTTAAGCTTTCAAATTTAGCTAATCTATCATCAGATTTACCTTTATATTCAATTAAAGCTTCCTTAATTTTTTTATTTAAATTTGAAATTTGTTCATTATTTAATAAATTAATATCAGTATTATTTTCTACTTTAAGATCTAAAGAAGGAATCATATCTTCATGCTTACGTTGACGTAATAAATTACGTAGTTCTTCAAGTTTAGCTTGTAAAGAATTATACTCATTAATTAATAACTCTTTATTGTTTAATTTTAGAGCTGAACTTGTTTCAATTTCACCTGATTTAATTAAAAATGCATCTAATTTATTACGATATTCTTTAATTGATTCTTCTGTTTTAGTTTTAGCTTCCTCAGTTGATTTATCAGGTAATCTTTTTAAAGCAATATTAAGTTCAGATTTTAAATCATAATGTTTTCTTGTTTCTAAATCAGATAATAAACTTTGCGCATCTTTTTTTGCTTTTTCAATATCAGCAAAAATGTCATTAAACAATGAAACCATACTATCTGATTTATTTGATATATCAAGTATTTTATCCTTAAATGATGATATTTTAGAACTAAACATATCATTATCATCACTATCAAATTCTTTAATATCTTCAATTTGTTGTTCAAGTTTTTGCTTTAATGTATTATGTTTTCTTTCATCCAATTTTTGTTTTAATTCATCAGCTCTTTTAAGTTGTTTTTCTAGTTGCTTTTGATATTCCTTCCTTTTTTGATTATGATCTTCAGATAATGTACCAAGCTCAATTAATTTTTGAGAAAAATTTTCAATACCTTTTTTAATTTCTTCATTTTCCGTTGAATTTATAGTAGCTAAAAATTGTTTAAGTTCTGATTTTAATTTAATTTGCAATGATTTTTGTCCATATAGTTCCATTTGCGACAATAAATCATTTGCTTCAGACTTTTTAACATCAGCTTGTTTTTTTAAAGCTTCAAATTCAGCCAATCTTATATTTGAATCCAATTCTATTTGTTTTAATTTATCTTCGAATTCTTTTAATTTAGATTTGATATTCAAATATGTTAATTCATTTTCAACTAATGAATTGTTTAAAATATTGAATTGTCTTAATAATGCGAAGTGAAATCTATCATTCAATGTTTTTTGCAAATCAAAAGCTTTTTCTTTTAGTTTAGCTAATTTTTCTTGTGCTTGTATTCATTCACGTTTTCTATTTTCGGCTTTTGCTTTAATTTCACTTAATTTTTTAGATAAATCGCTTCTCAACGCCTTAAGATCTGTATCAGATAAATCTTTATAATTTTCAGAAACTGTTATTTGATTTCTTAACTCATCAGCAAAATCGTCATATTTATCTGCTTCAAGATTATTTAAATATGCCTTAGCTTCTTCAATTTTTTGTTTTAATTGTTGAACTCAAATATTACCATTGATTCATTTATTTTCTGATTCATTTTTAATTCCATCAATAGCATAACCAATTTCTTTTAATTTATCTTCAATTTCTTTTGCAGTCATTTTTTTAGCTATTTCTTGCATTTCTTCTTTTTTAAAAGAAGTTGAAAAAGGTCTAGAAGTTTGATTTAATCTTTCTAATAATTCTTTATGTCCTCTTTTAATCAAAATATTGGTTAACTCTTTCCCTTTTCCGGTTAATAAACCAATTATTGCATCTATATTTTTAGTCTTTTTAACTTGTCTAATTTTTCTCTCAGTTGTTGCAGCTATTGCTGAAACACATAAAAGTGAGGAAGTCAACGTAAAAGCACCAAGTGTGATACTTTTTAGAAGTTTCTTGTGTTTATTTTCCATACATTTTCCTTTATTTGATATATATTTAGTTATTTAATTCTATAATTTTTTAAAATAAAAAGAATTTTAACATTTTTTACAAAATAATAATGCAAATTAAAAATCTAAAAAAGGAAAATAAAATGTTAAATATTATTAAATAAATAATTTGGATTTCCTAAAAATTTCTAAACTTTTTATAAATTTTTAGTTTTTTTTATTCTCCTTATATTAAAATAAAAATGCAAGAAATAGCTAAAAAAATGACTGCAAAAGAAATTGAAGATAAATTAAAAGAAATTGGTTATGCTATTGATGGAATTAAAAATGAATCAGAAAATAAATGAATCAATGGTAATATTTGAGTTCAACAATTAAAACAAAAAATTGAAGAAGCTAAGGCATATTTAAATAATCTTGAAGCAGATAAATATGACGATTTTGCTGATGAGTTAAGAAATCAAATAACAGTTTCTGAAAATTATAAAGATTTATCTGATACAGATCTTAAGGCGTTGAGAAGCGATTTATCTAAAAAATTAAGTGAAATTAAAGCAAAAGCCGAAAATAGAAAACGTGAATGAATACAAGCACAAGAAAAATTAGCTAAACTAAAAGAAAAAGCTTTTGATTTGCAAAAAACATTGAATGATAGATTTCACTTCGCATTATTAAGACAATTCAATATTTTAAACAATTCATTAGTTGAAAATGAATTAACATATTTGAATATCAAATCTAAATTAAAAGAATTCGAAGATAAATTAAAACAAATAGAATTGGATTCAAATATAAGATTGGCTGAATTTGAAGCTTTAAAAAAACAAGCTGATGTTAAAAAGTCTGAAGCAAATGATTTATTGTCGCAAATGGAACTATATGGACAAAAATCATTGCAAATTAAATTAAAATCAGAACTTAAACAATTTTTAGCTACTATAAATTCAACGGAAAATGAAGAAATTAAAAAAGGTATTGAAAATTTTTCTCAAAAATTAATTGAGCTTGGTACATTATCTGAAGATCATAATCAAAAAAGGAAGGAATATCAAAAGCAACTAGAAAAACAACTTAAAAGAGCTGATGAATTAAAACAAAAATTGGATGAAAGAAAACATAATACATTAAAGCAAAAACTTGAACAACAAATTGAAGATATTAAAGAATTTGATAGTGATGATAATGATATGTTTAGTTCTAAAATATCATCATTTAAGGATAAAATACTTGATATATCAAATAAATCAGATAGTATGGTTTCATTGTTTAATGACATTTTTGCTGATATTGAAAAAGCAAAAAGATGCGCAAAGTTTATTATCTGATTTAGAAACAAGAAAACATTATGATTTAAAATCTGAACTTAATATTGCTTTAAAAAGATTACCTGATAAATCAACTGAGGAAGCTAAAACTAAAACAGAAGAATCAATTAAAGAATATCGTAATAAATTAGATGCATTTTTAATTAAATCAGGTGAAATTGAAACAAGTTCAGCTCTAAAATTAAACAATAAAGAGTTATTAATTAATGAGTATAATTCTTTACAAGCTAAACTTGAAGAACTACGTAATTTATTACGTCAACGTAAGCATGAAGATATGATTCCTTCTTTAGATCTTAAAGTAGAAAATAATACTGATATTAATTTATTAAATAATGAACAAATTTCAAATTTAAATAAAAAAATTAAGGAAGCTTTAATTGAATATAAAGGTAAATCTGATGATAGATTAGCTAAATTTGAAAGCTTAAAAGCTGAAACAAGACTTGAATTAAATCGTGCTAATGATTTAAAACAAAAGCTTGAAGAAAGACATCATGAACAATTAAAAGAACAACTTCAAAGTGCAATTGAATTAATGAACGGATATGAAAATCTTTCATATGGTGTTTTAGAAAGTCGCCTTAAATCATTTAAAGATTCAATTACTAAAATTAGAACAAATTCAGATAATTTGTTAAACCTAGAAGCTGAACTTAAACAAGTTCAAAAAAATGTTAAAAATTATATAGATAATGATTTAAATGATCCTAAACTTGAAAATTTAAAATTATCTTTATCTTCAATTTTGCAAAATTCAGAATTAATTTTGAAATCTGGTAATGTTTCAACTTATGCTACTGAAATTGAAAAACTAAGAAGCAAACTTGTTGAATATATTGAAAAGAAACGTGAAAAATTATTTACAATTCAAAAATTAGAAAATAAAGTTAATGAAGTTAATCAACTAATTGAAAATATTAAGCAACTTGAAGGTTCATTAACTTTTATTCAAGAGTTAAAATCAATTATTTCTGATGCATTTTCTTCAATTAATACTTCTGCAAGTGAAACATTAGAAAAAAGAATTAATTTATTAAATACTAAACAATCAGATGTAACTTTAAAATTTATTATTCCTTTGATTAAACTTAAAAAGCAAATTATTGAAAGAATGAAACATCATAATAACTATAATTTGTATAAAGATTTAGTTAAGAAACTTGAAGATAGATTTGCTGAAATTGAAAAAGATAAAATACAATATTTATTTACTATAGATAAATGGATTCAAGAAGAAATTCTTCAAAAAATGATTGTGTGAAAGAAAGAAAGAAGTAATGTTGAGGGTAAAAACATGCTTGGTGAAAATGGTGAACTAATATATAAAGATGTCTATACTATCTCTAGACAAAAATCACTAATTTTAAAAGAATCTATATTAGATTTAAATAAATCATATAAAGATGACAATGGCAATTTTATAAACCCAACTTGTTTTTCTCAAAAAGCTTTTTATCAAACTGAATTTTCTGAAATAATCTTTAATAAGAAAGTTCAAGATTATTATATTTATGCAGAGAATGAGACTAATAGCTATTTATATGAGCTTGAAACTTTTAGTGAAATGCCCAATTTGAAAAGTATAAATTGTGTGGCTAGAATTCACACATTTGGGTCATATTTTGCATACTTTCATACATATGAACAACCTTATTTTTCAAGATTAGTATTCAAAAATTGTAACAATTTAACTGAAATATATCTTCCGAAAGTATCAATTACTTATCAAGGACATCCTCAAAATTCTACCTGAGCCAGATTTTCATATGATTTTGGTGCTTCAGTACAAAATTTATTAGTTGATAACTGTAATAAATTAGAAAAAATTACTATTGCTTTTTTAGGTAATTTTGGTGAAAATAATCATGGTGATTCGTACTACAGATATAATATGTTATATTTAAATAATTTACCAAAATTAACTGCATTTTATTCTTCAATAACTACTGATTATTGAGGTTTTTCAAATCTAAAAGAGGAGATTAAAATAGATAACAATATTAATTGTTCGTTATATTTAAATAAATGAGGAAACTATTTTTCCGAAGATGAATTGCAAAAATGAATAGGAAAAAGCAGATTTGGTTTTAAGACAATATATAAAAATTGATAAACTAAACATTGTTTATAATTCTGTTTAAAGTTAGTTTTTTTCATAGTAGAAAGAGAACTAGAAAGAATATGAAGTGTGCAACACTATGTGCTTCATATTTTATTTTATATTTTTGAAAAATTATTACATCAAAAAATAAAAAAAACATAACAAAAATTGGCGCATAACCCTTTTTTATTTAATAAATATCAATAATTATTAAAAAAGTTTATTGTAATCTTCAATTAAATTTTATTTGTAAATTTTGCAGAAGACTTTCAATTCAATATTTTTCTACGTTTATAATTATTTCCTAATGTTACATGTTTTATAGGCTTAAGATCAACTTCATTAAAATTGGTTTCTTTGAGAAAATATCGTCTAAATAAACCATTTCAATTTTAATTACTTCTTTTTTGCTAAGACACATATTTGTCTGCAAAATATATTCATATATCAAATTTATAAGCTAATAACCTTAATTTTTGAAATTCAAATTTATTATTAGGTGTAATTTATCTAACAAAAATATTATTTTAATATATAGATTAGAAAGGGTTCTATTTAAAATATATAAATCTCTTTTTTTATCATCATATAACATACAAATAATGAAAAACTTTTTAAAATCCAAAAGTTAATTTATAGTAATGTCTTATTTAATTTTCATTAGTCATCTCTAAGTTATTTCAAATTAAAACAATCAAAATTCTAACATTTTTCTAATCAAATAATTTTTACTTATCATGTTACTTTTTAATTTTTCTTTTTATTTATCAGTAAAAATTTATTAAAACTTACATATTTTTATATTCTTATAAATAACTTTTTTATTAACATTTTTTAGAAATTTCCAAAGTTTTATCAAAGTTTTATCAAAGTTTTCTCAAAGTTTTCTCAATTTTAATTTTTTTCATTTTTCTTGCAATAGAATGTAAATGAAGAAAAATGAAAAATTACATTAAGCATAAAAGGAGAAAACATGAAAAAAATAAAATCAATAATTCTTCAAAATGAAATAGATCCAAAAACTGGATTAGTTTTAATTAAAGACTATAATTCTTATAATAGTATAAAATTTTACTTACAAAAGGATGAAGAAACACCTAATATTAAATATGTAATTTATATGTTTGATGAAAATAGTAAAATTGTAAAAGAAGCTAAAGGAAAGTCAATGAAACAGAGTGAATTTCAACAATATGTAATTGAACAATTTAAAGAACAAAAGAAATTTAATGAGCAACAATTAAAATTTAATGAAAAAATTTGAAATAGACTTGATTCTATTGATAATAGATTAACTTTAGTAGAAAACAGACTAACTTCTGTTGAAAAAAGATTAGATTCAGTTGAAAATAGATTGAATTTAGTTGAAAAAAGATTAGATTCCGTTGAAAATAGATTAACTAGACTTGAATCATTTCATGAAAAAGATATCAAAAAACATGATTAATAAAATAAGAATAAATTTCTAATTCTAATATTTTTCATTCTTACAAAATATAAGAAAAATATAATCAGTTATTCTAATTTATTAAATAAAGGATTTATGTATGTCATTAAAAGCTGGAATTGTAGGATTACCTAACGTTGGAAAATCAACATTATTTTCTTCTTTAACTTTAGTTGAAGCGGAATCTGCTAATTATGCTTTTACTACAATTGAACCTAATGTTGCAATTGTAAATCTAAAAGATGAAAGGCTTGAAGAATTAGCTAAAATAGCTTCTTCTAAAAAAATAGTTCCTGCTACATTTCAATTTGTTGATATAGCAGGCCTTGTTAAAGGAGCGTCTAAAGGCGAAGGCCTTGGTAATAAATTTTTGGCCAATATTCGTGAAGTTGATGCAATAGTTCATGTTGTTAGATGTTTTGAAGATCAAAATATAATGCATGTTAATAATAAAATAAATCCAATAGAAGATCTAAAAACTATTAATTTAGAATTAATATTAGCTGATTTACAAACTATTGATAATGTAATTAATAGAATTGGAAAAAAGGCCCAAAACAGTTCAGATAAATTATTAAAACTTGAATTTGAAACTGCAAAAAAAATTAGACAAAATCTTGAAAATGAAATAATGATTAAAAACATCTCTTTATCTGAAGAAGAATTAAAAATAATTAAATCATATCAATTATTAACACAAAAACCTATGATATATATAGCTAATCTAAATCCTGAAGTGTTTAATGATTTAGATAATAATAAACATTATAATGTCTTAAAAAACTATCTTATGGAACAAAATGAAATATTAATTCCTATATCTATTAAACTTGAACATGAAATGAGTTCATGATCTGAACAAGATAAATTAATGATATTAAAAGATTACAATATTTTAGAATCAGGAATTGATTTAATAATTAAAAAAACTTTCTATTTATTAAATCAAGCAACTTATTTTACCGCTGGAGAAATAGAAACAAGAGCATGAACATTTAAAAAAGGACAAAATGCCTGCGAGTGTGCAGGTATTATCCATTCGGATTTTGAAAAGAAATTTGTTAAAGCTGAAATCATTAAATATGATGACTATATTAAATATAACGGTGAAAAAGGATGCCGAGAAAATGGTAAAATTAACATTGAAGGTAAAAACTATTTAATGCAAGATGGAGATGTATGTTTTTTTAGAGTATCTAAATAACTACTCTTTTTATTATAGGGGATTAGTTTAATGGTAGAACAGAGGACTCCAAACCCTCTGGTATGGGTTCAATTCCTATATCCCCTGCCATATCATGAATTTGAACAAAAAATAGCTCATAATCATATTATGAGTTTTTCTTATCTTTAGGTAAATAATAGCAATTTGGAAAATTTTGATAAAACTCACTCTTAGTTTTCACAAATTTTTACCAATTTTAGTTTTTCTTAATTTCTTTATATTAGAATGTAGATATAAAATGAATAAAAATACAAAAAAGGAGGTTAAATGAAATTTAAAAAACTCATTCTTAATCTTGAAAATGAAATTGATTTAAAAACATGATCATCATTAAATAAATCTCATAATTCTTATAATGATATAAAATTTTATTTATTACATGATGAAGAAAATCCAAAAATTAAATATGTAATTTATATGTTTAATGAGGATAGCAAAATCATTAAAGATAAGAAAGATAAAACAATGAAGCAAAGTGAATTTCAACAAACAGTTCTAACGGCAATTGGTAAAATCAATATAAAAATTGATGAAATGGACACTGAGTTTAAAAATTTTAAAAATTATGTCATTGAAAACTTCGATAAACAAGAAAAATTCAATGAACAACAAAGAAAATTCAATCAAGAACAGAAAAATTTTAATGAAGAACAAAAAAATTTCAATGAATCGTTTTCAAACCGACTAAATTCTATAGAAAAAAGACTTACAAAATTAGAATCATTTCATAAAGATGAATTATAGTATTAGACCATATGTAATAGTAAACAAATCTAGTCTTAATTATGAGTTATTTTATTTTAGTTTACTTTTTGATTTAATTTTAGTGATAAAAAAATAAAGAAAAAAATACAAACATAAGATATCTTTATGCAATTTTTTAAACAAAAATAAAAATAATTCAAAAAAAATACTCAAAATTAGCCTTTTTTAATACTATTTTTAAGTTTTTTTATTTAAAAAATTATAATTTATAGTGATATGTAAATTATTAATTAAAATACATATCATTATTTAAATATATTTAAATATTATTCTTATGAAAGGAAAATAATATGAGTGACGAAAAACTAGTTGTTACTCCTAGTGCACCTAAGAAAATAGGGTTCTTCTCTGCTATCTTAATTGTACTTGGTGGTTCAATTGGTGCCGGTATATTTCTACGGTCAAAAGGTGTACTAGAAAACTCAGGCGGAAATCTTATTTGAGCAATTATTGTTTGATTAATTGCTGGTTTCACTGTTGTTACTATGGCTTTAGGACTTGTAGAAGTAGCATCAGGACGCAATGACAACTTAGGTATGATCGGATGAGCTAAAGCATTTAACACTTTAAAAATTTATAAAGCAACTAAATTCTTTATGACTTATCTATATTTACCATTTACATACTTCTTTATGCCATACTATGTAATTTTACAATTCCAAGATGGTATATCTGCATTTAAAAAAACAGGACAAACCCTTCAAAACTTTGGAGGATCCAAATTAGCTCCTTGATTTTACTTCTTAATTGCATTAGCATTAACAGTATGAATGGTATTTTCTGCTGGAATTAGTTCTCGTGCAGGTAATATTCAAAACTGAGTTGTTACAGCTGTTAAATTTATTCCATTAGTAGCTGTTGTTATTATTGGTTTTACTTTTGCATTTATTAAAACAAATACAAATGGTGGAAAAAGAGGAATAGATTTAATTGAAACAACCATTAAAAAATCTGATTTATTCAATTTAAAATCTACATCATTCTTTGGTCTATCACCATTCTTTGCAGTATTTGCATCATTAGGTGGTATCTTCTTTGCATTTGACGGATTTTATGTAACCGCTGGTGTTCAATCAGAAATGAAAAATCCAGAAAAAACTCCTGCCGCTTTAACTATTGGTCTATCATCAATGACTGCTATTTATATTCTAATAGCAGTTTCAATGTCAATAGGTGCTAAATCTGGAGGATTCTATGATTATGGTGACTTATTGGCAGAAAAGAAACAAGGATGAGCATTCGGAGTAATTAACTTCTGTATTGCTATAGGTATTATTGGAATTCTTAACGGATTTACAATGTGAGCATCGAGATGAGTTGAAGACTTAATTAAGGAAGGTGAAATAAGCGTTCCTGTTAAAGTTTATAAATACATGAAAAACTCAAAAATGCCTTTAGTAGGTGCATTATTTGTTCTATTTCTAGCACTACCATTTATGATTATATTTACCATTATTGGTGCTTATGGATACAAAGACATAACTGGTTACAACACTAATAGTGCTGGAGAATTTGCTAACAACTACGGACTTGGAATTGGTAAATTATTATCATTCTCTGACTTAATGGCTAACTGAATGGCTGTATTTGCATTTGCATTTATTGCTATGTCAATTGTTGGAGCAATCCAAAACAGAAAGAAACACTTTATTGCTGTTACTGAAAACAAACATACTAAATGAGCTGGAACAATTGCTGTTATAATGGTATTAACAACTATGGCGTTCTTAATAATAGATCCATTTGCAACATTCTTTATTGCTTTAGGTCAATATGGAATGGGTAAAGATGTTAAAAATGATTTATTAGCATCAGGATTAACCTCTCTATCATTTATAGTATTTTGTGTTATCGCATTTGGTTCTGCACCAATTGAAAGAAAATTGGTTGAAAGAAAAGCTGCTAAATTTGAAAAATTATTAGCATCTGGAACTTACGAAGCTGATCAATTAGAAACACTAAAAATCGCAAATGAATTAAATAATACAGTTCTAAGAACATACACAGAAGCTCGTGTAAACTAATATTATTTTAAAAAAAGGCTAACTTAATTGTTAGCTTTTTTCTTATCAAAAATGACATAGATTTTAATGAGTTATTAAATAAAAATGCAAAGTAAAGCATTTTAATTTATTACATTCAACTTTATATATATTTTGTCTACTCAAAATTTTTCAAATTTTTCACAAAGTTTTCTTAATTTTGAAATTTCTTATTTTTCTTATTATAATGACAATTGAACAAAAAAGGAAAACACCAAAATTAAACCAAAAAGGGGAATGATAGTCCTTAAAAATGAAATTGACTTAAAAACATAATTGTCATTGAATAAATCTTAATAATATAAAATTTTATTTAAAAAGTGATAAAAAAAATTCTAACATTAAATATGTTGTTTAGCATTTAATAAAAATAATAAGATTATTAGAGAAAATAAAGGTAAAATAATGAAACAAAGTGACTTTCAGCAATTCCTAATTGAACAATTTGAAAAACAAAATAAGTTCAATGAACAACAACTTAAATTTAATGAATTTGTAACTCATGAATTTGCAGAACGAAGAAAATTTAATGAATTATTTTCAAATTGTTTGGATTCTATTAAAAATAGACTTACAAGATTAGAATCATTTCATAAAAAATTATTAAAATAAAAAAATCCCGCAGGATTAATTTAAATTATTGTGTGAAGTATGCAATTAAGCACTGATAAGACATTAACTATGTTAATCCATTCAAATTTAATCAAATGAATTAAAAATAGTATAACATAATTTTTTTCTTTTATTAAAAAATTATTTATTTGTTTTTTATTTATAATAATTTATTATGAATAAAAATTTAGCTAATTTAATAAGACCTAATAATCTAAGAGGCTTTATATGTGATAATAATTTAAAAATTATTTTTGAAAATATTATTAAAAATAATGACTTACGTTCTTTTATTTTTTATGGGCCTCCTGGCGTTGGCAAGACCACTATATCGTATATTTTAGCTAATTCCTTAAATGTTTCCTATACGTATTTTAATGCAGCTATAGATAAAAAAGATGATTTAATACATAAACTTAAGTTAAATAAAATATTAATAATTGATGAAATTCATCGTTTAAATAAAGATAAACAAGATATTTTGTTGCCCTATTTAGAAAATGATTTAATTACAATTTATGCTACAACTACTGAAAATCCTTATTTTAAGATAAATCCCGCATTGCGTTCTCGTAGTTCAATTATAGAACTTAAAAAACCAACAAAAGAACAACTTATTAAATGTTTAGAAAATATTAATAACTCAAAATTTAATTTAAATTTAGATAAAAAAATATATGAATATTTAGCATTACAATCAGGACTTGATTTTAGAGTTGCAATAAATAATTTAGATTTAGTTAACAAATTATCTAAAAATAAACATTTAGAAATAAAAGATATTCAAAATATAATTCCATCAATTCAATTTAGTTCCGATAAAGATGCGGATAATCATTATGATTATTTAAGTGCATTTCATAAATCATTGCGTGGATCTGATGCTGATGCAGCTTTATATTATGGATTTTTAATTGTTAAATCTGGAGACTTTGATGGTTTATTTCGAAGAATGATTTGTGCATCATATGAAGATGTTGGTCTTGCAGCGCCTAATGTTCCTACAAATGTTTTAAATGCTATCCAAGCTTTTGAAAGAATCGGAATGCCTGAAGGGTATTTGCCAATTGCTAATGCAATTTTACAAATAGCACTTGCGCCTAAATCTAATAGTGCAATGAAAGCAGCTTCAGATGCAATAGAAGATATAAATAAAGGATATATATTTGAAGTACCAAATTATTTAAAAGATGCACATTATAGTTCAGCTTCTAAACTTAATCATGGTATTAATTATAAATATCCACATAATTATAAAAATCATTATATTATTCAAAATTATTTACCTAAGGAATTAGCAAATAAAAAATATTATAATTATGGAACTGAAGGTTATGAAACTAAAATAAAAACATATTGAGATATGATAAAAGGAAAATAAAATGACTTTTGATTTAGATAAAATAAATAATCTTGAAGATTTAAAAAACATTAAAAATGAATTTAACAATTCAAATGAGTTAATTAGTTTAGTTAATTTATTAAAAGATAAAAATGTTCAAAATAAGGCTGAAATTGGTAAAAAAATCCAAGCGCTTAAAGAAGAAGCAAATTTATTTTTTGAAAAAGCAAAAACTAAATTAAACCAAATTGAAGCTAACAAAATTATGGAAAATGAGTTTGAAGATTTTAGTTTTCCACATAATTTTTATGGATCTATTCATCCAATTGAAATCATTGCGAATAGGTTTAGAAAATGATTAAGTCTAAATGGATATTTTGAAGTCAAAGCCTCTGAAATTGAAAATGATGAATATAATTTTGAAAGGTTAAACATTCCGCAAAATCACCCAGCACGTGATATGCAAGATTCATTATATTTAGATGATAAATTATTGCTAAGAACTCATAACACGGGAATTAGTGCAAGGATTTTAGAGAAAAACAAAAATAAAGCATTTTCGCAATTTGCTATCGGCAAAGTTTATCGTAATGATGAAGAAGATCAAACACATTCACATCAATTTACTCAACTTGACTTAGTAAGTGTAGGTTTACATAGTTTTGCTACATTAATTTATACATTAAAAGAAATGCTTTCATATGTATTCGAACAAGAAATTAAAATTAGACTTAGACCATCATATTTTCCTTTCACTGAACCAAGTGTTGAAGTTGATATATTTTACAAAAATCGCTGAATTGAAGTTTTAGGCGCTGGAATGATTCATAATAGTGTTTTAAATAAAGCTGGATATACTAATAAAATGAATGGAATAGCAGCAGGAATTGGAATTGAAAGAATTGCAATGATTAAATATGAAATTGATGACATTCGTGAATTTTATTCAAATGATAAAAGGTTTTTAAATCAATTTAAATAGTTAAGGAATTAAAATGATATTTTCGTATAAAAAATTATTAAAACTTGCAAATTTAGAAAATGTTTCAATCGATGATATAACCAAAGCAATCAATTCAATTGGCTTTGAAGTCGAATCTTATGAAAAATTTGGTGATGTTGAAGGTATTAAGTTTGGACATGTTTTAAAAACATATAAAAATCCAAATGCTGATAGATTAACTGTTTGTGAAATTGAATTTGAAGGTAATGTTAAAAGAATAATCCAAACTACAGCAACTAATGTTAAAGAAAATGATTATTTAATGGCATTTATTCCTGGCTCGAGATCAAAAAATATTGTTTTTGCTGAAAAAGTTATGCAGGGCATAAATTCGCAAGGAATGTTAGTTGGACTTTCCGAAATTGGTTTTAAAAATGATGTTGTACCTCAAGAATATCAGGATGGTATTTTTACATTTTCAAAAGTTGATCTTTCATTAGATCCAATTGAATATTTTGAATTGAATGACTATTTAATTGATGTCACTATACTTTCAAATCGTGCTGATGCATTATGTTATTTAGTAATGGCGAAAGAATTAGCTGCTTATTTTAACACTAGTCCAATTAGTCTTAAAAAACCTACACCAACAATGAAATCTAATATTAATGTTTCAAAAAAATTAATTGGAACAAATCACTTATCGTATGTAGAAGCGAAAAATTATGATGTTAATTTAAAACTAAATGAACTTAATTTTTTATGAAAAAACAATGTAAAAACATTTAATAATGCTATTGATTTAACTAATTTAGTTTTGCTATATGCAGGTGTTCCATGTAATGTATATTCAAACTTAAAATCAAACGAATTTTTGACTGAATATTCAAGTGAAGAAGTTTTAATTTTAGGAAATAAACCCATAAAATTAAATTCAAACTTAGTTGTAAAAAATGGTAGTGAAATTATAGCATTAGCAGCAACTATTGGCCTTGAAAATAAATTTATTTCCACTGCATCAAATGTTATTTTTGAACTTGCAAGTTTTAATATTTTAGATGTTAGGAAAAACGCTAAACAAATTAAGTTTGATACATTATCATCACAAAGAGCAAGCAAAGAAATATCTTTAGGTCAAATACATTTAGCATATCAATTTTTATCTGAACATTTAACCTTTCATAGTCAACTAATTAATCCAGGAAAAATCTCAAATCAAACTATTTTTGTTGATGAAAAATTAATAGATAAATATGCTGGATTTGGTTTGACCAAGACATCTAAATATTTAGATGTACTTAAAAAACTTCAAATTCTTGATTTTAAATATAATAAAAAAATGAAAGAAATAACTTTTCCATCATATCGCTATGACTTAAAACAAATTCAAGATTTAATTGAAGAAATTTTTAGATTTTATGGTTATGATAATTTTAAACCTAAAGAACCAACAATTTTACCTCATATTAATATAAGCGATGAAATAAATGTGTTATCAATGTTTAAATATAAGGGATATTCAAACATTCGAACATTTACTTTAATAAAGCATGAAAATAATATTTTTAATCCTTTTTCTTTTTTAAAAACATATGCAACTAATAATTCAAAAAATTATGAACATTCTGAAATAAGAAATTCAATGATATTTTCACTAAATGATGCAATAGTTAACAATAAAAAACAAGGAATTTTAAAAAATTCATTTTTTGAAATAGGTATGATTAATAATCAAAATAATGTTTTAGGAATTGTTTCAAATGAAAAATCATTTGATGATTTATGTTGTGATATTCTTTCACTAACTAATAAAAAATTGATGTTTAAAAAGCCTTCTTTAGATATTTTTAATAACAATGCTTCAACTTTAATTTTTAATGATAAAGATGAAATGGTTGGTTATATTGCAAAACTTAATCCTAATTTTCTTAAATCTGATGCTTTTTTTGCTGAAATAATGCTTGATAAAATCAATAATTTTCCATACAAATATAAGCCATATAATAAAATGCCTTTAAAATCACGTGATATTACAATTTGTGTACACAAAAATCAATCAATAATTGATACAATTAATAAGCTTAATAGTTTAAAAGGTATTTTTGAAATTAAAGTAAAAGATATATATCAAAAATCAGAAGATGAAAAAAATATTACATTATCGATTTTATTAGAAGATTGAGCAACAAAAAAATTTGATAAGGACTTTAATAATGATTAGATCCAAATATAAAATAAGTGCAGTTGAATCATTTACAGGCGGAATGTTCGCAAGCGAAATTATTTCACATCCAAATGCAAGTACTTTTTTTAGAGGTTCATTAGTTGCATATGACTCTCGTATAAAACGTGATGTTTTAGGACTTGATATTTCAAAAGGTGTAATTAATAAAGATATTGCTGCCCAAATGGCCTTAAAGGGAAATAAATATTTTGATTCAGATTTATGTATTTCATTTACAGGAAATGCAGGTCCAATTGCCGAAGAAGGAATGCCGATTGGATTTATTTATATAGCAATTTGTTTAAACAATGAAGTTTCAGTTTATCAATATATTTTAAGTGGGCAAAGAAACGAAATTAGAAAACAAGCCGTTGAAATTGCAATTAACATTTTAAAATCAAAAGACATAATTGAAATTTATTAGCATGTTTATGTTAAAATATTAAAATATGTGGTGCGTGTGGCGAAGTGGTTAACGCTCCGGGTTGTGGCTCCGGCATACGTGGGTTCGATCCCCATCGCGCACCCCATTTTTTATTTTTCTTTTCTATCACTTAAAAATGCATAACATAATTAGAAAAATAATACTATAATTAATTAAGGTTTATATAACCTAAGAATTTCAAAAATATGAAGGACGTTTTAAATAAAAGATTTTGAATATTTTTTTTAACTATAAATGCTGCATTTATTATGGGTTTTATAGCTTTTAGTTATTTAAATTATTCACTAATATTAGGACATTTGTTTGGACTTTGTGTTCTTATTATTTATGTTCTATGTATTGATTCAATTATTAAAAACATTTTTATTGAAATTAAAGATATAAATAAAAAGCATAAAAAAAGAGTTGGAACATTATATTTATTTTTAGTTAATATATTTATTCTTGCTTTAATTTTAGGTATTTTTATGATTAATTATTTATATAAAAAACACAGTGATGCAAAAACATTAATTGCATTTTTTCCAGTTAATTTTATTGTTTTTGTAATACCATTTTTAATTTTTTTAATTTCTTCTTTACTTGAATATGGTATGCTAAAGAAATCTAAAAGTAATTTAAATAAAAATAAAAAGGAATAATATGGATAGATTTTTTGGAAAATTAAATTGATTTGGCCCTAAAGAAATAACTGAAAACCATATTTTTTCTTTAGTTTTTTTAGTAATTATTACATTTATTTTATGCATTCTAATCTACGTTGCAATAAAAAAACAAAAAATAGATAAGGCTCCTTCAACATCGGTTATTATGGTTGAAGGATTAATTACTATGGGGGATAATTATGCTTCTGATTTATCTGATCATAGATTGGATAAAGCAAATCCTTATTTTATATCCTTATTTTGCTTTTTATTTTTTGGACACATTATTTCACTTTTTGGTTTAGCTCCAATTGGAAGTAGTTTAAGCGTTGTATTTGCAGCAACCGCGGCAACATGATTTACAACAATTGGCATAGGATTTGCATACCAAAAAATTAAGTATTTGTTCACATTATTAAATCCTATTGAAATAGCAGGTAACATATCTCCATTAATTAGTTTAACATTTAGATTATTTGGAAATATTATTGGTGGAATTGTTTTAATAACTTTATTACATATTAGTTTAGATAAAATTTGAATCAAAATTATTAAAGTTTCTGAAAACAGTCCTGCTTCAATTATTAACCCAATAAGTATGTTAATTACACCATTTATGAATTTATATCTTGACATATTTGTTGGTGCTATTCAAGCTTTTGTTTTTATGACACTTACAATATCATATTGGTCGCAGGTCTCCGAAGTTGAGGTTAAAGAAAAAGTTAAAGATAAAGTTGAAGAATTAAAAGAAAATTTATTAAAAAATAATCAATATGATGTTGAAATACCCATCAAAACCAATTAAATTATAATTTTAAGGAGTAATTATGATAAATACATTTAATCCAGATAATGCAACCAAAAGTGCATCAAATCCATTAGCTTATGGACTTACAATGTTTGCAGCTGCAGTTGCTGTTTTAGGATCTTCTATTGTTTCCGTAGCGCAAGGATGATCAGTTGCAAAATCAGTAGAAGGAATCGGTAGAAATCCTGAAGCAATGAAAAAAATTCGTTCAGTTATGATCATTGGACTTGCTATTGTTGAAACCGGTTCAATATATTGTTTTATTATCGCTTTATTACTAATATTTGTTTAAGCAATAATGAATATTATAAATAACAGCAAAATCTCAGATGAGATAACAAAAACATTTGATAATTTAACATTTAATTGACCTTATTTTGTACTTTCACTTTTAACATTAACATTAGTTGTTCTATTTGTTACATTTTTAGTTTATAAACCTTTAAAAAAAATGCTTAAAGCACGCCAAGAATTTATTCAAAACAATATAAATGAATCAATTAAAGCAAAAGAAAAAGCATTAGAAGCTCAAGAAAGTATTGATTTAAAAATCAATGATGCTAATATTAAAGTATCAAATTTGATTTTAGAAGCAAAATCTGAGAGTGAAAAAATTATTAATGATGGTATGCAAAAAGCACAAAAACAAAGTGAACTTTTATTGCAACAAGCAAATATCTTAGTTGAAAAAAAATATAAAGATTTTGAACTAGAACAAAAAAAGATTATTATTGAAAATGCAGTGGAACTTGCGCGAAAAATCTTAAAACGTGAATTAAAAGATAAAGATAATAAAAAATTGATTAATGAATTAATGGAAAACTAATATGGAAGATTTAAACACCATTGTTTATAATTGGTCATTTGCCTTGTTAGATTTAGCTTCTGAATCTAATAAAATGGAAAAAATAACAAATGAAATTGTTATTATTGAAAAAAATATAAAACAAAATCGCGAATATCTAAAATATTTAAATTCATATTCAATTTCATTAGATGAAAAATATCAAAAAATTGATGAAGCTTTTGCTACTTTTCATCAATATATAGTTAATTTTATTAAGCTTGCAATTAAGGCAAATGTGGCAAAATATCTTTTAATCATTTTTAAAAAATATATTGAACTTGCTAATGCAAAAATGAATGTAAAGTATGGAATTATTTATTCTACTGAAAAATTATCAAAAGAAGAAATTACAAAATTTGAAAAAAAATTATCAAAAAAACTATCCACAGAAGTTTTACTTGTCAACAAAATTGACAAATCACTTTTAGCAGGAATAAAAATTAAAGTAGGCGACTATATTATTGAAAATTCAATTGAAGGATTTTTAAATACTTTTAAAAAATATAGTATTAAGGGGTAGAAATGGCAATAAAACCTACAGATTTATCAGCTATTATTAAATCGCAAATTAAAGATTTTGAGCAAAATATAACATATGATGAAGCAGGCAGAGTTATAAGCGTTGGCGATGGTATTGCTTTAGTTAGCGGTATTAATAATGTTGAATATGGCGAATTAGTTAGATTTGAATCTGGAGTTTTAGGAATGGCTTTAAATCTTGAAGAAGATTTAGTTGGCATTGTCGTTTTAGGCGATGACAGAGAAATTTCTGAAACAGATCATGTTTATCGTACAAAAGAAGTTATTTCAACAATTGTTGGCGATCAATTGCTTGGAAGAGTTATTGATCCTTTAGCTAATGCAATTGATGGAAAAGAAAAAATAAATGCTCAAATTAAAAGACCAATTTTTAAGATTGCTCCCGGAGTTATGAGTCGTCAAGAAGTTAATGAACCTTTAAAAACAGGACTTTTAATAATAGATTCAATGATTCCAATTGGTAAAGGTCAACGTGAACTTGTTATTGGTGATCGTCAAACTGGTAAAACAGCAATTGCTATTGATACAATATTGAATCAAAAAGGGAAAAATGTCTTTTGTATTTATGTTGCCATTGGTCAAAAATCATCAACAATAAGTCAAATTGTTGAAAACTTAAAGAAAAATGATGCTATGAAATATACAACTATTATTTCTGCTTCCGCTTCACAATCGGCCCCACTTCAATATATAGCACCATATACAGGCATTACAATAGCCGAAGAATGAATGTCAAAAGGTAAAGACGTCTTAATTATTTATGATGATCTTTCTAAACATGCTGTTGCTTACCGTACGCTTTCATTATTATTGCGTCGCCCTCCTGGTCGAGAAGCATACCCAGGTGATGTGTTTTACTTGCACTCTCAATTACTTGAAAGATCGGGTAAATTAAATGCCGAAAATGGCGGGGGATCAATTACTGCTATTCCAATTGTTGAAACTCAAGCGGAAGATATATCAGCATATATTCCAACTAATATTATTTCTATTACTGATGGACAAATTTTTACTAAAGAAAATTTGTTTAATTCAGGTCAAAGACCTGCAATTGATATTGGATATTCTGTAAGTAGAGTTGGATCAGCAGCACAAACAAAATTAATGAAAAAAATTGTTTCATCTTTAAAATTAGAACTTGCACAATATAATGAAATGTTATCATTTGCACAATTTGGATCAGATCTTGATAAAAATACACGTGATATATTAGATCATGGTGCCAAAGTATATGAGCTACTAAAGCAATCACAATATTCACCCTATACAGAATTTGAACAAATATTAATTTTATTTTCATCAAAATACCGTCTAATTAATCCAATTCCTAAAGATTTAATTGGAAAATATAAATATGAATTATTAAAATACTTTAAGCAAAATAAGACAACTCAACCGATAATTAGTTTACTTAAGAGCGCAAATGATTGATCTTCGGAATTAATAAAAATCACTTGAAATGCAATAATGTCATTCAATGAATCATTTATATCAACAATTCCTTATTATAAAAAAGAAGATCATAAAGAAGTGCCTAAATTGGAACTATAATGGCTAGTTTACAAAAAATCAAAACAAGAATTAATTCTATTTATTCAACTCAAAAAATTACAAAAGCAATGGAATTAATTTCAACTGCAAAATTTGCTAAAATCAAAAATAATTTAGACCAAGTAAAAAATTATTATAGTAATGTTAAAAAAATATTTTTTAATTTATTAAAGTATACTTCGCCACACATTGATGTTTTGCTAAATGAAAAATCTTGACAATTCGAAAAAAAACGCGATTTATATATTATTTTTGGTAGCGATTTAGGGCTTTGTGGAGCTTACAACACAAATATTCTTAATAAAGTTAATGAAGTTGTAACAAGCGAAGATATTATTATTGCAATTGGTTCTAAATTATTAAAAATTTTATCTAAACGTGAAAATACACATATTATTCAAACTTTAACAAATATAGGTGATGAACCAAATTATAATATTGCAAAAATAATTTCTAATAAAATATATGACGTCCTTCAAATATCTTATTTAAATTCAGTTAAGGTTATTTATACAAAATATATTAATCCCATTGTTCAAGAACCAATTGTTAAGGAAATATACCCAATAACATTAGAAAAAAGCGCTGATAGTGAAAATATTTTTAGTGATATGGATAAATCGTCTTTTGAACCAAGCGCTGATATTATTGTTAAAAACTCATTTAGTATATTTTTTGAAGCATCAATGTATTATGCCTTATATAGTTCAAAATTATCTGAAATGTCAATGCGTAGAATTGCAATGGAACAAGCTTCAGATAATGCTTCAGAATTAATAGATGATTTAAAATTACAATATAATCGAACACGTCAAGCCAAAATAACGCAAGAAATTACCGAAATTGTTGGTGGAAGCAATTCAAAATAGGAGTATAAATGAATAAAAAAATATTTATTGATGAATTAGAAAAAGAAAATCAAAATAGTTCTTCATCAGAAAATTATGGAACAATTACCCAAATTTTAGGATCTGTTATTGATGTTTGCTTTGATGAAGGCAAAACACCTAAAATTTTAAATGCCTTAGAAATAATTCAAGATGATAAAAATGCTCCAAGGCAAATTTTAGAAGTTGCTCAACATATTGGTAATGATTCAGTTAGAACCATTGCTATGAATTTAACAATTGGCCTAAAACGTGGAATGAAAGTTAAAGATTTAAAACATCCAATATCAGTTCCTGTTGGTAAAAAAGTTTTATCAAGAATGTTTAATGTTTTAGGTGAACCGATTGATAATAAAACAAATAGTTTTGAAAAAAGATTACCAATTCATAGATCTGCTCCAAGTTATGAAGAACAAAAACCAACACTTGAAATTTTTGAAACTGGTATTAAAGTTATTGATTTATTAATGCCATATATTAAAGGCGGAAAAATTGGTTTGTTTGGTGGAGCCGGTGTAGGGAAAACTGTTTTAATTCAAGAATTAATTAATAACATTGTTAAAGAACATGGTGGTCTTTCAGTTTTTGCTGGAGTAGGTGAAAGAACCCGTGAAGGAAATGATTTATATAATGAAATGAAAGCAAGTGGTGTCTTGGAAAAAACTGCCTTAGTATTTGGACAAATGAATGAACCTCCTGGTGCTAGAATGCGCGCTCCATATACTGCATTAACAATGGCTGAATATTTCCGTGATAGTATGGGCCAAGATGTTTTATTGTTTATTGATAATATATTTAGATTTACTCAAGCAGGTTCTGAAGTTAGTGCCTTATTAGGCAGAATGCCATCAGCTGTTGGTTATCAACCAACTTTAGCAACTGAAATGGGCCAATTGCAAGAAAGAATAACTTCAACTACAAAAGGATCAATTACTTCGGTTCAAGCTGTCTATGTTCCTGCTGATGATTTAACTGATCCCGCTCCTGCTACAACATTTACACACTTAGATGCAAAAACTGTTTTGGACCGTGATATTGCTGCTTTAGGTATTTATCCTGCAATCGATCCTTTAGCATCTAATTCAAGAATAATGGATCCTAACGTCATTGGTTTAGAACATTATAACACTGCAAGATCTGTTCAAAATATCTTACAAAGATTTAAAGAACTTCAAGATATTATTGCAATTTTAGGTATGCATGAACTTAGTGATGAAGATAAAAAGATAGTTGCTCGTGCTAGAAGGATAAGAAACTTCCTGTCACAACCATTCTTTGTTGCTGAAAAATTTTCTTCAATTAAAGGTAAATATATTTCATTAAAAGATAATATTGAATCTTTTAAAGAAATATTAAGTGGAAAATATGACGATTTACCAGAAGAAGCATTTTTATATGTTGGAACAATTAAAGATGTTGTTGAAAAAGCTAATAAAATTTTAAATAAAGATAAATAATGGACAATATTAATATTAAAAATAATGAATCTCAAAATCTATTTAATGTCATAATAAATACTCCTAAAGGCACTTTTTTAGATGAAATGGTATCAATTGTTACTTTTAAAACCACAGAAGGATATCGTGGAGTTATGAAAGATGCTACTGAATTTATGGCTTCAATAGTTCCGTCTAAGTTATATATATCATTTGATGAAAAATTGAGTCCTAAAGAATATTATATTGATCATGGTTTAGTTCATTTTAAAAATAATTTATTCTCAATAATTATTAATGAAATATCGGATAAACCTATTGAAGATAATAAAATGAATACAGATTTATCTGCTAAAAAATATACTGTTATTGAAGAAATTAAAATAAAACGTAATATTGTTAAAAATAATTCAAAATAATTAATATAAACTAAACTTAACTTTAAATAATTAATCTCATAATTAAAAAATTATGAGTTTTTTTATTAAAATTTGTATATAAAATAACAAAAAAATAGGTTTACCATGAAAAAACATAAGACAATTTTATTAATTTCAACTTTAGCAATTGGTAATTTTTTAGCTATACCTTTATTATCTTCAAGTTGTTCAAATTATTTAGATTTTCGTAAAAAAATTCTTAATGAAATTTCTAATATTGAAGATGATAAGTACAAAATTGATTCTAACAATAAAAAAACATTAGTAAAAAAATCAATTATTAATCAAATAAATTTTCAACCTTCAACAGATTTATTAAAAACCGAAATTTTAAAAATTAGATCAAATAGTGTTGGTTCACTTGATAAAAAAGTTCAACAAGATGCTTTTAATGAATTAAATGAAGCAATAAAATTAGCTAAAAAATATAAAGAATTTTATGAGCATACTTTGTTAAATGCAGAAGCAATTGAAAAAGAACTAAACACAGCAATTACTGATTCAGATTTTGATAATATTAAAAAGAATTTAACTAAAGAAAAAATCATAAAAAATTTTCTTAGCACGCTTAGAGAAATAAATAATTTATTTAAAAAAGAAATATTTAAAAAGAATTTTGATATTGAATTATTTAATAAAGCTAACAAAATGCTTTTTGATGCTAGAAAATATGTTTCATATTTACAAGCTTATGTGGAAAAGATTCTCAATGCTTCAAAACTTTATTCAAGATATAACTATTATTCAACAATCTTTAAGATTGAAAATATTTCATTTCCAGATTATCTAAAAGCATTTAAAAATTTCAAAGAATATTTGCTAAATAAGAATATAAACAGCTTTGATGTTTCAAAATTTGAAGAAATTGTAAATCCTTTTATTAAAGAAGATAATATTGTTACAAATGAAATTAATAAATGAGTAAAATATAATTTTGAATTGCGAAAAATATTTTCTCATATTAAATTAGCATTAGACGGAATGCTAATTAATAAAGTGTTTGACAGTATCTATAAAGATGGACTAGGTTTAGATGATAACACTTTAGAAAACATTAAAAAAACATATAAAGAAATGAAAAATAAATGAAACAAGCTTAATTATAAAAAGTTTGAGTTTATTCCATCTTTAGAAACTAATGAGATAAAAGAATTTATTAATGATATATTCAATTTTTTTAATAATGAATTTATGAGACTTTGAACTAAAGTTATTGATGAAAATAAAACAATAAGCCAAGAAAAACTTACCAAAATAAAGCAATTATATGAGCAAGGACATAAAATTGCTTCAATAAAACAAAATAAAGCCAATTTGAATTTTATGTTTAATGAATTAGAAATTTTTAAGTTTTCTAGTTATTTTACTGAATTTTATTTGCGTAGCAAACTAATATTTAAATTTGTTTATGGGGATAATTATTTAGAAGGAATTACATTAGATAAGATAGACAAAAATGAAGTTAAATTTAACTTTAAATTATTAAATAATCTACTAAATAATAAACACATCACTTCTAATCAACTATATACTTTAAGTATGAAAAAAATCTAAAATGGAAAATTAAGCCTTTAATTTCTCAAAGTTTTACCAAAGTTTTCACAAATTTTTATCAATTTTCATATTTTTATAATTCTTAATATTAAAATGATTTTTGGAGGATAAAAATGAAACAAAATAATAAACAACAAACTGAAAATAAACTTTTAGAAGAAACTCTAAAAGAAATTGAAAAAAAATTTGGCCGTGAATCCATTATGATTCTAGGCGATAAACCTGACATTATTCCCGAAATTATAGATTCAGGTTCACTAGCAATAAATAAAGCGTTGGGAATAAATGGGTGGCCTAAAGGGCGCGTTATTGAAATATATGGGCCTGAAAGTAGTGGGAAAACAACTATTGCATTACATGCAATTGCTGAAGTTCAAAAATCGGGAGGTGTTGCAGCTTTTATTGATGCTGAACATTCAATTGATCCAATTTATGCTAATAATTTAGGTGTTGATATCAACAATTTAATTTTATCACAACCAGATTCCGGAGAACAAGCGCTAGAAATAGTTGATTGTTTAGCAAAAACCGGAGCACTTGACTTAATTGTAGTTGATTCAGTTGCTGCATTAGTTCCTGAAGCTGAACTAAACGGAGAAATGCGCGATCAAGTTGTAGGCGCCCAAGCTAGACTTATGTCTAAAGCGTTACGTAAGATTACTGCTTCATTATCTAAAAATAAAACATCAATTATTTTTATAAATCAAATCAGAGAAAAAATTGGGGTGATGTTTGGCAATCCAGAAACTACACCAGGCGGTAAAGCACTTAAATTTTATTCAACAATTAGATTGGAAGTTAGAAAAATGCAATCATTGGCTAATGGTTCAGAAATATTTGGTAATCAAGTTAAATGCAAAGTTGTTAAAAACAAATTAGCTGCTCCATATAAAACTGCTCAAATTGAAATAGTATTTTCAAAAGGAATATCAAAGAATAGCGAAATCATTAATTTTGCTGAAGAATTTAATATTTTGACCAAAAAAGGGTCTTGATATAGTTTTGAAGGCGAAAATATTGCACAAGGAATTGCAAATTTACAAATGTTGTTTGAAACTAATAGAGAATTAAAAGATAAAATTGAAAAATTGGTTTTAGATAAATTAAATGAATAATCTTAATCATAATAATAATTTAAATATATAATAATTTTATTATGAATAAAGAAAATATTAATGTCTTATTTTTAGGTGACATTTTTGGAGAACCGGGAATAAAAATATTAGAAAACAATTTACCATCAATTAAGGAAAAATACAATATTGATTTTATTATTGCTCAGGCTGAAAATGTTTCTGGGCGTAAAGGTTTTGAACCTAAAGATTATGAAAGATTAAAATCAATAGGAATAAATGCATTTACATTAGGCAATCATGTATGAGCTAAAGAAAAAATTCATCAAATCATTAATAATAATGATTTAATTCGTCCTGCAAATATTGATGATAAATACCCAGGGAAAGGCATTAATATTTTTAATATTAAAGGTAGCACAATTGCAATAATGTCATTTATGGGCATTACATTTAACCCCTTACTTCATCCATGAGAAGAAGAACAAGCAAATAACTTTTTTGATAAATTTGATGAATTATATGAACAAAATAAAACAGATTATTACATAATTGATTTTCATGCTGAAACAACTGCTGAAAAATCTGTATTTTCATTATATGTTGATGGTAAAGTTGATGCGTTTTTTGGAACTCATACTCATGTTCAAACTAATGATGGAAGAATTTTACCTAAAGGGACATATTATTTAACTGATGCTGGAATGTGTGGGCCTACAAATTGTGCTATTGGTTCTAATTTTCAAGAAGTTTATGAAAAAATGAGATATAACTCATTTGTTTCATTTAAAGTTTCAAAAAATAAATGCCAAATTAATGGAATTGTTTTTACATTAACTAAAAATCCAAAAGACAAAAAATTTCAAATAATCAACATTCAGGAAAATTAATATGGAAAATAAATTAAGTAATGAAGATAAAAAGAATTTATTTCTAATAAATTCATTTAATAAAAGAGTAAAAATAATTACTTATATTTATCAATTTGAATTATTTGATGAAAAAGTGAATGTTAATGAAATATTTAGTAATAATGATTTGAATAATTTTGAAGTTCAAACATTAACCATTATTCAAAATAAGTATGTTTTGTTTAAAAATTTAATTATTAAAGCGCTTAATAATGCTTGAATTTGAGAACGATTACAACCTTTAATAAGGGCAATATTATTGTATGGTTTATATGAATTATTTATTAATGAACCTAAAGTGGTAATTAACGAAATGGTAAATATAACTAAAATTTATACTATTGGTGATGAATATAAATTGGTTAATAAAGTTTTAGATACGCTTTTAAAAACTAATCAAATTTCATTTGAAACAAAGAAATAATATATGAAAAAAGAATTAATAAAAATATTAATTAGCAAATATCCCAATAAAGATGAAAAATTATTAATTTCACTTATTAAAGAAGGTAAATTTATTATTAATAATGAAAAAGTTTTTTTGCCTCATTTAAAATTTGATGAAAATAACATTAATATATATTATTTAGAATCAAAACAATATGTATCTAGAGGTGCTTATAAATTGCTAGAAGCGATTGATAAATTTAAGCTTAATTTAGTTGATTTAATTTGTTTAGATATTGGTAGTTCAACAGGTGGATTTGTCCAAGTTGAATTAGAAAAAGGTGCTAAAAAAGTATATGCGATTGATGTTGGTACCAATCAACTTGATTATTCATTAAGAACAAATAAAAATGTAATTTTGTATGAAAAAACAAATTTAAAAGGCTTAAATCAAACATTCTTTTCCGAAAACATTGATTTTGTGAGTTGTGATGTTTCGTTTATAAGTGTGAAAAATGTTTTTGATGTTTGTAGGAATTTCTTAAAAAGTAAAATAAAATTAATGGTATTAATTAAGCCACAATTTGAAGCATCGTCAAATCTAGTTTCAAAAGGTGGAATTGTTGATGAAATTCACCATCAAAATATAATTAATAAAATCATTGAGTATGCAAATGAAAAAGGATTTAAATTTTTAGATATTTCTAAAAGCCCAATTAAAGGATATAAATCTAAGAACATTGAATATATATCACTGTTTGAAAAGGAATAAATATGAGTTATAAAAAAATGTTTCCAATGTTTAAAAACAATAAAAATATTGTTTATTTTGATAATTCTGCCTTAACATTCAAACCAAAACTAGTAATTAAATCAATTAATGATTTTTATACAAAATATTCTGTTTCAACTAGAACATCAGACTCAACATTGGGAATAAAAATGTCTAACTTAATATCGCAAACAAAAAATAATATTGGATCTTTAATTGATGCTAAAGAAAACGAAATTATTTTTACATCCGGAACCACCGAATCTTTAAATCTTATCATCCGTATGTTATCTAAAATTATTTTTGATGGTGAGATATTACTTTCTTATTATAACCATAGTTCTAACATAGTTCCATTTATTGAAATATTTAAAAACTCAAATATAAAAATTAATTATTTTAGTGATATGAATTCATTGTTAAAATTAATAAATAATAAAACTAAAATAATTTCTTTATCGCAAATTACAAATAATTTTAATGTCACATATGATCTTGAAATAATTTATAAATTGTGTAAAGAAAAAAACATCATATTGATTAATGATGCAGCCCAAGTCATTGCTCATCAAAAAATAAGTTTGCATAATTCTGATGTCATTGTATTTTCAGGAAATAAATTATATGGTCCAACTGGTGTTGGCATTTTGTGTGTTAAAGAAGATTTATTAAGAAAACTTGAACCGCAAAAATGAGGTGGAGGACAAGTTCAAAATATTGATTATAATGTATGAACTGCAAAAAACAGTCTATATAAATATGAACCCGGAACATTAAATTTTGCCGGTATTTTAGGTTTAAACGCTGCTATTAATTTTATAAAATTAATTAGTTATAAAAAAATAAACCAAATTGAAAACAAACTTGCAAATTATTTATATGATGAATTAAGCAAATTAAATAATATAGTTATTGAATCAAAAAGGGGCGATTTAATTTTGCTTTTCAATGTAAAAAATATACCTTCTCAAGATGTAGCCTCTTATTTAGGCCATAAAAATGTTTATGTACGTTCAGGTATTTTTTGTGCACATATGATTACAAAAAATAACAATATTAAATATAAAAACAGTTATATAAGAATATCTATTTCATTTTATAATACAAAAAGAGATGTTGATATATTAGTAAAAACATTAAAAAAAGGTGGTGATTTCCTTGAATTTTTATACAAATAAAGAAATACAACAAATAATTTTTAATGCATATCAAAATCCTAAATACAAAAAAGAAAATATTAACGTTACAAATAAAACAATAACTGAGCATTCAAAAATTTGCGTTGATGATTTACAAATTAATTTTAGTTGAAATAATGCTAAATTAATTAATGTTGAATATAAAGCAATTGGATGTGCTGTTTTTCTAGCTTCTTGTGATTTGATGTGTGAGTTAATAATAAACAAACATATTGATGAAATAAAAGAAATATCCAATCTATATTTTGATTTAATTAACAATAAAAATATTAGTGATAACTTTGACAAATTGGATAAATTATTAGTATTTAAAAATGTTGGAACACATTTAAATAGAATTGAATGTGCTTCAATTATTTATCGTGCACTTAAAAGAGAAATAAATGAATAAAACTTATATTTTTCATATTGATATGGATTCTTTTTTTGTTAGTTGTGAAAGAAAATTTTTTCCTAATCTTAAGAATAAACCAATCGCTATAGCAAAAGAATATAAACGAAGTATTGCAAGTTCAATATCTCATGAGTTAAAACAAATGGGATTTAAAGCAGGTGACCCAATTTATTTATTAAAAGAGAGAGTTAAAGATTTAATTATTGTTGAACCTCATTATAATTTATATACTTCAACTGCTCATAATATATTTAATTTTTTGAAAGATAATTTTTCATCTAAAATTGAAATATATTCAATTGATGAATGTTTTCTTGAACTTCAACTAAATGAGTTAGATGATCCTATTTTTATTGCCTCCAATATTCAAAATAAGATTTTTGAAAAAGTTGGTATTCCTTGTTCAATCGGGATTTCATACACTAAATTTTTAGCAAAAATGTCAACTAATAAAGCGAAACCTCATGGAATAGTGTGAACAAAGAAAGAAGATATAGAAACTAATTTTTATAATTTAGACATTGATAATGTTTTTGGAATTGGGAAATCATCCGTTCCAAAATTAAATAGTGTCGGTATTTTTAAATATAAAGATTTAATAACATACGATAATTATGAATATTTGCGAAAAGTATTTGGCAAAAATTTTTATAGTATGCTTTTACAAATGAAAGGTGAAAATAACACTGAAAAGATAATAAGCGAATTTAGTCCTAAAGGAATTAGTAATTCAGTAACTTTTATGCAGGAAGATAGTGATAATGAAACCAATTTAAAAAATAAATTAAAAGAAATAGTATTAAATATTTCCAAGCGTTTGATTCATCAAAATTTAGAAGGTAATAATATATCATTACAAATTAGAAACATTGATAAACAATGGCATACATTTCAAAGGAAAATTGATATGTATACTAATAATGAAGGAATTATTTTAAAAAATGTTTTATCATTATTTAATGATAATTGAAATGGTGAATTAATTAGAGGAATTGGCGCTAGGGTTTCAAATTTAAGATCAATATTTGACAAAAAAGAAATTGATTTATTTTCAAATATAAAGATGACAAAAGCTGAAGAAATAATGAATATAGTTAACAATAAATTTGAAAAACAAGTATTAAAATCAGCAAATCAAATTAAATTAGAAAACCAGTCTAAGTCAAAAAGTATAAAATTTCTAAAAGAAGATAATTGATAAAAGGAAGTAATGTGAAAATAGGTATTTTTGGAGGAAGTTTTGATCCAATTCATAAAGGACATGTTGAAATTGCAAAACAAGCGATCAAATTTTTAAATTTGGATAAATTAATATTTGTTCCCGCTAATATTAACCCATTCAAAAATAAAAAGCCCGTGTCTAGCATGCATAGACTAAACATGTTAAAAATTGCTCTAAGTAATTTTGATAATGTTGAAATATCAGATTTTGAAATCAAAAAACAATTTAAGTCTTATACGATTGAAACAGTAAAACATTTTAAAAATATATACAAAAATGATGAAATTTTTTTATTAATAGGCTCTGATAATGTAGCAAAATTAAATGATTGAAAAAATATAGATGAAATTGCGTCTATTGTTAAAATAGTTGTTTTTAAAAGAAATAATTATGTTTCTCACATAAATATAAAAAAATTTAATTGTTTATTGTTAAATAATCAAATAAATAATTTTAGTTCAACTGAATATAAAAAAGGTAATTTAGAATATGTAGATGAAAAAGTTCAAGATTATATAGGGGAAAACTTTTTATATTTTGATGACATTGCTCGTAATACATTATCACATCCTAGATATGTTCATCTAAAAAATTGTGCAGATTTCGCCGTTAAATTAGCTAAATATTTACTGCCAAATGACAAATTATTTCATAAACAAGCTTATGAAGCAGGATATATGCATGACATTACTAAAGAATGAAACGAAACTAAATCATATGAGTTTTTAAAAAAATATGTGAATGATATTTATGCAATATATCCTTATCAATTGCATCAAAATACTGCTTATTATTTTTTATTAGATTTATATAAATATCCACATAAAAATGTTTTAAATGCTATTAAAATTCATACAAGTTTGGATAATGATCTAACTTTATTAGATAAAATACTTTTTGTTGCGGACAAAATATGTGAAGGAAGAAAATTTGAAGGCGTTCAAGGAATTCGTAAATTAGTTTTCCAAAATTTTGACGAAGGTTTTGCTAAAGTTGTCAAAATTTGTGCAATTGATTACAATTTAAATAAAAAAGTTATTTTTACTAAAGAACAAGAAAAAATATATAGAAAATGATCAAAAATAAATAAAATAATTTATTAAATTTTAGTTGAGTGGGACGTATTATAAATTTTAATATTGTATTGTTCCGATGAGTGATATATATTGTTCCGATTAAATATTATTATTCCAATAAAATGTATAATTGAAATAATTTAAAGGAATAAAATATGTATATTACAGTTAAAGAAGCTGCTAAAAAATGAGAAATATCTGATCGAAGAGTGCGAAAATTGTGTTTGGAAGGAAAAATCGCTGATGCATATCAAGAAGGCAAAACTTGAAAAATACCTTCTGATGAACCAAAACCCACTGATGGAAGATATAAAATTAAAGAATCACTCATCTCTATTATTGAACACAAATTAGAAATTCTCAAAAAAAGAAGATCTTTAACACATGGTGAATTAGAAAGATTAAATGAAGAATTTTTAACGGAATACACTTATAATTCAAATGCAATTGAAGGTAATAGTTTAACCTTGAGAGAAACTGACTTGGTTCTTAGGGGAATTACTATTAATAAAAAATCATTAAAAGAACATTTAGAAGTTATTGGGCATAAAGAAGCATTTGATTATGTAAAAGAACTTGTTAGCAAAAATATAGAAATATCTGAAAAAGTGATGAA
This sequence comes from Metamycoplasma faucium, assembly GCF_045160055.1. Lineage (GTDB taxonomy): Bacteria > Bacillota_I > Bacilli_A > Mycoplasmatales > Metamycoplasmataceae > Metamycoplasma > Metamycoplasma faucium. The sequence goes on from NZ_CP088155.1 coordinate 440,983, forward strand.
AGACATTCATTATTTAGTTTTAGCACATAAAAAAGAAGATCGAGGAATATACAGGAAAATACCTGTACAAATTATTGGATCATTGCATAAACCGGTGCAACCATATTTAATTATTCCAACAATGGAAGAATTATTACATCAATATAAGAATAGTAATGAAGACATTATTACTAAACTTGCTCGTTTTCATCTTGAATTTGAAAGCATTCATCCTTTTATAGATGGCAATGGAAGAACGGGCAGATTATTAATAAATTTTAGAACTAATGAAGGCAGGATATTCTCCAATTGATATTAAATTTAAAGATCGTTCAGAGTATTATGAGGCATTTAATGATTTTCACAGAAAACATAATGTATCTAAAATGTCAAATATGCTTGCTAAATATTTAAATCAAAGATTAGATCTATATTTGTCAATTTTAGATAATTAATTTATAAAATCATTAAAATAAATAATTATTTATTGTTTGTGTTATAATGAATTAGCTTATTTATAAAGCAAGAAAGAAGATTCATTTCTCACCTTAGTGACCATTTGCTGGGTTTGCTACATAAATTATTTGTTATTTTTTTATATAACATAATGTAGTTGAGAAGTGGATAAAACCACTTTTTATTTTTAATAGGAGTTAATTATTCAATTATTAGATAAAAAATCAAATAGTAAATTACCAAAGTCTGAACATGTTGTTAATCATGATATACCTTATAAAAAGGTATATGTAATTGGTCCTGAAGGTGAAAAACTTGGTGTTATGACTAAAGAAGAAGCAATATCTAAAGCATCTGAAGAAAAGATGGATTTAGTTCTAATTGCTTTAGATGAAAATAGACCAATTACAAGAATAATGGATTATGGTAAATTTAAATACGATAAAAAGAAAAAACAAAAATTAAATAAAGAAAAACAAACTGTTACAGTAAATCGAGAAATTAGATTAACACCTTTAATAGGTGAACATGATTTAAAAACTAAAGCTAAAAAAGCAAAAGAATTTATTCTTGATGGTAATAGAGTTAAAGTTTCAGTTAAATTTAGAGGAAGAGAAAGAACTAGAACAGATCTTGGCGATGAAATTTTAAATAAATTTTTTGCTCTTGTTGAAGATGTTGCAAAAATAACAAAAGCTCCAACTCTTCAAAACGATCGTTTTCTAGATATGTTTATTGAAAAAGATAAGAAAAAAGTCGACGCCTTAAAAAAGAGTGAAACTTTAAATGATAAAGGAGAAAAAGATGCCAAAGATGAAAACTAAATCAGCATTGAAAAAAAGAATTAAAATAACTTCAACTGGAAAAGTTAAACGCGGAAATGCATATAGATCACATTTAGCTCAAAATAAAACAACTAAACAAAAACGTCACTCAAGAAAATCTTCACAATTATCACATTCAGATTTTAAAAGATATAAGGAACTAATTTAATTAGTTTTCGAAAGGAATTATTATGCGTACAAAAGGTGGAATAGTTACAAGAAGAAGACGTAATAAATGATTAAAATTAGCTAAAGGATATTGAGGACACAAATCAATTGGTTTTAAAGTTGCTAAACAAGCGGTTGTTAAATCTTGAACTTATGCATTTAGAGATCGTAAACAAATTAAAAGAGAATTTAGAAAATTATGAATTGCTAGAATTAATGCTGCATGTCGTCCATTGGGAATTACATATTCTAGATTAATTAGTGGTCTAAAAAGTGCAAATATTCAAATTAACCGTAAGATGTTATCTGAACTTGCTATTAATCATGAAAATGTATTTAATAGTATTGTTGAAAAAGCAAAAAAGGCTTTATTAAAATAATTGAAAAGACTTGCATTCATATGTGAGTCTTTTCAATAATAAGGAGTTTACTATGCAATATAAGCAAGAATATGAATATAAATGTATAGAATATAAAAATTCTAAAGATTTTAATGCACATATTAATATAGAAGCTAAACAAGGATGAAGAGTATTTAGTATACTTTTTTGACCAAAATGAACAGGAATTTTATTTGTTACATTTGAAAGAAAATTATTTTAAAATATAAAATAATAACATGAAAAAGCAAAGAGTTGTACTAGGTTTAAGCGGTGGAGTTGATTCTAGTGTTTGTGCCTATTTGTTAAAAAAACAAGGCTATGAAGTCATTGGCCTTTTTATGCGTAATTGAGATTCATTTTTAAATAATGATTTCAAAGGCAATCAAAATATTAATCAATCAATTTGCCCACAAGAGCAAGACTATTTTGATGCTAAATCTGTTGCTGATAAAATAGGTATTAAACTTTATCGTATTGATTTTGTTAAAGAATATTGAGATTATGTCTTTAGTTATTTAATCAATGAATATAAAATTGGGAGAACTCCAAACCCTGATATATTTTGTAATAAATATATCAAGTTTTCTTATTTTGCTAATTATGCTTTTAATGAACTTAAAGCTGATTATATTGCTATGGGACATTATGCAAATACAATTAATGGTGAACTTTTTAAAGCAAAAGATTTGTCTAAAGATCAATCATACTTTTTAGCTCAACTTTCAAATGAACAACTAAAAAAAGTTATTTTTCCATTAGCCAATTTATATAAAACTGAAGTAAGAAAAATTGCTAAAGACTTAAATTTAATCACTGCAAATAAAAAAGATTCAACGGGAATATGTTTTATTGGAGAACGTCATTTTACTGAATTTTTAAAAAATTACATTCCCGCCCAGGAAGGTAATATTATTGATATTGCAACCAATAAAATAGTCGGAAAGCATCAAGGAACTATGTATTATACAATCGGTCAACGAAAGGGTTTAAATTTAGGAGGCTTTACAAAACCATATTTTGTTGTGGGGCATAATCTTGCAAAGAAAATATTATATGTAGCCAATGATGATCATATTGAATATCTAAATTCAAACAAATTAATAGCAATTAATCCTAATTTTTTAGCAAAAAATTATGATTTAAATAATTTAACTGCCAAATTTAGATATCGCCAAGACGATGTAAAGATTAATCTTGAAATTATTGATGATAATCATGTTTTGATTAAATATCCATTATTAAATGCTATAACACCAGGGCAACAAGTAGTAGTTTATGAAGGCAATAAAGTTGTATTAGGCGCTATTATTGATGAAGTATTTAATGATGATATCAAAAAAACATATCTATAGTTATCAACTTTTAGCAATAAAACTATTAATCTGCTAAAAGAGTGCTAAAATTTAAATATAAAATTTTAGGAAAGGGTAATGTTGAGAGCAGATAATAAAAATAAAAATTATGTTTTAAACGATAAACAAGCTAATATTTTTAAGCTAATTGTTGAAACTTATATTCAAACAGGTGAACCAATTGGTTCGCAGAAATTAGTTGAAAAATGCGACTTAAGTTGTAGTTCTGCAACTATAAGAAATATAATGGCTCATTTAGAAAAACTTGAATTTCTTGAAAAACAACACATTTCTGGGGGAAGAATTCCTTCTACAAAAGGGTTAGAATTTTATGCTAAATATTTAGTATATAATCCTAAAAAATATTTTAATGAAAAATTAGATGATTTATTAGCAAAAAGACGTCTTAATATAGATACAACATTAGATGAAGCAGCTTCAGTAATTAGCAAAATGGCTAATTTTACTGTGATTGCAACAACTAATAATGCATCTGAAACATTAAAAAGTATTCAATTAACACCATTAAATGAAAATAGTTCAATTGTAGTATTAGTTACTAGTACAGGACGTGTTGAAAGCAAAATGTTTAATTATGATTCAAATCAAATTCAACTTAATGATTTAAAAGTAGCGATTCGTTTGTTTAAAGAACGTCTAATAGATATACCATTAATAAAATTAAGTGAAAAAGCAAATGCACTTATGCCAATATTTCAAGCGCAAGTTAAAAACTATGAAATCATTATGCAAAAATTTATTAAAACAATTTTTGTATTCGAGGAAGAAACTCATAATAAAACATACAATAAAGGAGCTATTATTCTATCTGAAAATATAAGTCGTGAAGATATTGCTAAAGTATTTGAATTAATTGAAAAACATTCAGTATGAGAAGCAATTGAAAACAATTTAGATGAAGATAATAATATTAAATTAGATTTATCTAGACCAAATTTAAGTATAATAAGTAAGAAAATAAATTTTAATAATAGTAAAAATATCAAAGAAATTAGTGTTGTTGGACCATCAAATATTAATTTTGAAGAATCATTTGAAACAATAAACATATTAGAAAAACTAATTGATAAGGAGAAAAATAATGAAAATTAAAAAATTTGATTATCTTGAATTTACAATTAAAGAATTCAAACACAAAAAAGAAGTTAAAACATTTCCAAAAGAAGAAGTAAAAATATATATTGGCCTAGATCCATTTGATGAAAGAATTGAAAATTTTTTAATCGGTCAAGAATTTACTGAAGAAAAATTAACTTTTGTTAACCCTGAAGATAAGAAAAATGTTTTTGAAATTCAATTATTAAAACATTTTAAAACTCCTGAAAGATTTGTTAATTTAATTATTGAAATGAAATATTTAAATACGCAAATTGATTCTCGTGATGAGGAAATTGCTAAATTAAATAAAGCATACAATGAATCTAAAGCAAAATATGATGTTGCTGAATTAACTTTTAAAAAAGAAGTTGAAACCTTGCAAGCAAAAGCTCAAGCAACTATTAATGAACATGTTAATAAAAATAATGAACATTTAAAAGTAAGAATTGATGAAGAAAAGAAATTCGCTTTGCAAAAATTTTTCGAAAAATTTATTATTCCTTTGAATAATTTAGATTTAGCTACAAAAGCTGCAAATAATATTCAAAATGATATTGTAATTAATTTTAATACAGGCTTTAAAATGTTATATAAACAAATGGATAGTATTCTAGAAGAATTTGGTATTTCAAAAATTATTCCTTTAGTCGGAGATAAATATAACCCTGAAATACACCAAGTTTATGAAATGATTGAGGCAAAGTCTGAAAAAGAAAAAGATCTTATTGCTGAAATTAAAAACATTGGTTATAAATTAAATGACAGAACTATTAAACCTGCCTTAGTTGTAGTTTATAAATAAACAAGAAAAATTATGATTATTTTAGGTAATTGTAATTTTTTATTTTCTTTTTAAAGTTTTAAATAGAGTCAATTTTAATATTTGTCAAGTTTTATATGTAAAAGACTAAAAAAGAATATTAGATTATTCGGGATACCACAATAAAAAATTAAAAAAAATTAGCACTCTCATTAATAAAGTGCTAAAATTATAAGATACATAATTAAAAAACGATTATTTATAGATAAAAAAGGAGTCAATTATGGCTAAAGAAATTATTTTAGGAATAGACTTAGGAACTACAAATTCAGTTGTATCAATTATTGAAAATGGTGCTCCTAAAATTTTAGAAAATCCAAACGGTAAAAGAACTACTCCTTCTGTAGTAGCTTTTAAAAATGGTGAAACTATTGTTGGTGAAGTTGCAAAAAGACAACTTGAAACAAATCCGGATAGTATTTCATCAATCAAAAGATTAATGGGTACATCAAAAACAGTACATGCAAATAATAGAGACTATAAACCAGAAGAAATTAGTGCAATGATTCTTTCATATATGAAAGACTATGCAGAAAAGAAAATTGGATCATCAGTTAAAAAAGCTGTTATAACCGTTCCTGCATATTTTGATAATTCACAACGTGAAGCAACGAAAAATGCTGGTATTATTGCAGGTCTTGATGTTGTTAGAATAATTAATGAACCTACTGCTGCTGCATTAGCATTTGGTTTAAATAAAGATAAAGATAAAAATAACAAAATTCTTGTATTTGATTTAGGTGGTGGTACATTTGACGTATCAATTCTTGAAGTTGAGTCAGGAACATATGATGTTTTATCAACATCTGGAGACAATAAACTTGGTGGTGACGATTGAGACAATGCTATAGTTAATTGAATGATTAAGAAAATCAATGAATTATATTCATATGATGTGTCTAAAGACAAAATGGCAATGGCTAGACTTAAAGAAGAAGCTGAACGTGCTAAAATAACTTTATCACAAAGTTTAGTTGCAAACATTTCACTTCCCTTTTTAGCAATGAGTGCTAACGGTCCTATTAATGTTGAATTAGAATTAAAAAGATCTGAATTCGAAAAAATGACTGAAGATCTTGTACAAAGAATTAAAAAACCTGTTCTTGATGCTTTAGAACAAGCTAAATTAAGTGCAAAAGATCTAAGTGAAGTTTTATTAGTTGGTGGTTCAACAAGAATGCCGGCTGTTCAAGAATTGGTTGAAAAATTATTAGGTAAAAAACCAAATAATTCAATTAACCCAGATGAAGTTGTTAGTGCGGGTGCAGCTATTCAAGGCGGAGTTTTAGCTGGAGATATTCAAGACGTTTTATTATTAGATGTAACTCCTCTAACATTAGGAATAGTTGTTGAAGGTGATATTGTTGCACCTTTAATAGATAGAAATACAACAATTCCTGTAACAAGAAGCCAAATATTTTCAACTGCAATGGATAATCAAACTGCTGTAACTATTGTCGTTACACAAGGCGAACGTCAAATGGCTGCTGATAATAAAATATTAGGACAATTTAATTTAGAAGGTATTGAACCCGCTCCACGTGGTATTCCTCAAATTGAAGTTAGTTTTTCAATTGATGTTAATGGTATAACTAAAGTTACTGCTAAAGATAAGAAAACAAATAAAGAACAAACTATTACAATTCAAAACACTTCAGATCTTTCAAAAGAAGAAGTTGAAAAAATGGTAAAAGAAGCTGAAGCAAATCGTGAAGCTGATCAAAAGAAACGTCGTGAAATTGAAGTAACAGTTAGAGCAGAACAAACTATTAATCAATTAGAAAAAGTTGTTAACGGTGAAGAAATTAAAAAAGCTGATCCTAAACAAAAAGAAGAATTAGAAAAAGAATTAAATTCATTTAAAGAATTATTATCTAAAAAATCAATTGATGAATTAGAAACTAAATTAAATGAATTTGATAAAAAAATGGCCCAAGCAATGGAATTTCTAAAAAAACAAGGTTTTGATAAATCATCAGAAAAAGAAACTAATGATAAAGATGATAAATCTAAAAAATAATAACAAAAACAAGTTTTAAACAACTTAAAATCTATATTTACCTTTCCTTATGAAATCAAAAGGGAGGGTTTTTATTTTGCAAAATTAGAAAAATAAATATTTTATACTAAGCTTTTATAACTATGTATAAAGTTAGCTTTTATCTTAAAAAGGGAATAAAATCATTAAACTAATACTATTTTTGTAGGAAATCTTTATATAAATTTTTTGTGTATAGCTTTAGTTATAAGATATTATCTATTTTTCTCTTTTGATTCATAATTTTTTATATCTTTTTCATGAAATGATTCTAATCTTGTAAGTCTATATTCAATTGAATCTAAACGTTTTGAAAATAACTCATTAAATTTAAGTTGTTGTTCATTGAACTTCTTTTGCTCTCCAAATTGCTCAATTACAAGTGCCTTAAAGTCTTCAAATTCAATATTCATTTTGCCAATTGCTGTTAAAACTGTTTCTTGAAATTCGCTTTGTTTCATAGACTTCCCTCTATTTTCCTTAACAATTTTATCATCCTCATTAAATGTATAAATTACATTCTTAATTTTTGGATTTTCCTTATCATGTACTAAATAAAATTTTATACCATTATAAGAATTAGAAGATTTATTTAATGATAATCATGTTTTTAAATCAATTTCATCATAAGAATTAATTTCAATATTTTTTATTTTCATTTTATAGATGTCTCCTTTTGCTTTATTTAAATTTGTGATTATGTTTACATTCTAATATAAGAAAAATTGAAAAATTAAAAATTGGTAAAACTTTGTGAAAACTCATATCTAGATTTATCAAAATTTTCCAACTTCACCAAAATAGAATATAAAATTAGCATTAATATTGGGATATCTTTTAAAAAATAGATATGATATTTTTATCTGAATTTACACTTTATAAATAAAAACTCCTTTAGTAGGAGTTAATTTATTTATCATAAAAGTAGTGTTAATTATTTATTTTTTGCAACATAAGCGTCTAAACAGCTTGCTTTTCTAGCACCATTATTTTGATGCAAAACACCTTTAGATACTGCTTTATCAATTTCATGATGAGCATTTTTTACATATTCAGCAACATTTTTGTCTTTTGAATCAACTGCTTTTCTAGCTTTTTTGATAGCAGTTTTTACAGAAGATTCAATAGCTGAATTACGTTTGTTAGCTTTTTGATTTGCAATAATTGCTTTTTGTTTTGATTTAATATTTGCCATAATATATATTGCCTTTCTGCATAATAATTTATATATTTTAATATAATTTTTACAATTTAATTAAATTTATCACATTTTATTGACAAGGAAGTAAAAAATGTATTACAAACCACCAATGGTTAATCCAATAATTGCCAATGCCTTCTTATATTCGAAGCTTGAAGCTAATAGAAGAAAAAGAGCAAGAGAAATTGATCAATACTTTGTTTATTTATCAACTTTTGATGAAGAAAATTATTGATTTAATAGGAAGTTGGGGGGGCTATGAAATATATTATGAACAAAATGAAAATAGCAAAAAGTGAAATTCTAAAGATGAAGGTTATTGAGGATATCCTAGTCTATATTTTAAAATAGACACTATATTTAATTTAGTTCCTGATGAAATTGTTGATTCAATTGTAAATAAAGATAAAACTTTTGGTTTATATTATTTAGATTTTTATAAATATCTTGATTTAGATCAAGTATATATACCTTATGAAAACGAAGAAGGTTTATTATTTCCTTTTTTTCAATTTTTAAATTTACCAATTGATATTTTTACACCTCCACTTAAATTAATCCCAAAATTGTTTAAATATAAAATAAAGGATATTCATAATTTTATTAATGATCCAAAACTAGACGAATGATTATGAAAACTATATAAAATATGTAAAAAAATATATTCAACGAAAGAATATGCCTTTAAGCAATATCACTTAGAAAATTGGCCATTATATATTTATCCGTCTGATGAGGAAAAGATTTTCCTTGAGGAATTAAAATATAAAGATGAAGATGCATTCAATGATTATATTAGGAGTAAAAATAATAATGAGAAAATACCTCTTGAATATAAACGTAATGAAAATTTATCTTGAAATTGCAACTATTTTTTATCGTTATTGAATGTTTCATTCGTTAATTTTTTAGACGGATATTTAAAGGTAAAATCTAAAAAAATGTTAATGAAAAAGTTAATTTTATTGAAAAAAAATACTGAATATGAAAGTGAAAGTTGATCTAAACAAATATTGTTATGAAATATAAATCAGTTATCAAAAATTATTTCTGATTCAAGTTTATTTAAAAAATATACTTCACAGTTAATAGGCCCGAAATGGCATCAAAGTCGTATTAATTATGCAATAATTATTAATTTAGATAATCCACTATATGCATACAAACTTTTTTCTTATAAAAGAATATCTTTGGATGAAGCATATTTACCTCAACAATATATTAGTGAATTGAAACCCTATTATCCAAAAAAACTAAAAAAAAGAAATTGGCTAGTAATTGGCATTTTTTTCTTGATATTAGTTATAGCAGGCATCATAACAACATCAATTTTTCTTTTAATTTAATTATGCATACTAGAAAATATTATTGTGATATTCTGGGTGTAGAAGAAAATGCTAGTTTAGATGAAATTAGAAAAGCATATTTTAAATTATCAAATTTATACCACCCTGATAAAAATAAAAGCACTAATGCTGAAGAAAAATTTAAAGAAATAAAAAATGCATATGAAGCCTTAAAAAATAATAATTATTCAACATATTCTAATTTTAATAATGAAAAATTTAATTATGATGATTATGAATCAGAATATGACAATGACGATGACTATGAAGATGACGATGAATATGAAGATGATGATGAAAATGAATATGACAATGAACAAGATGAGGGGGATTATGTTATATATGTTTCTTCTTTTGCAGAAGAAAACTATTGAACTAATATTAAAAATAATTATGAAAAATATGACTATGACAAATATTTTAAGTTGTATTTAAAATTTGAATTAAGTAGAGATAGTAGAAAATTTAATGAAAATTATTGAAGCTATGATGATTTATATTTAAATCAATTTTCAATTTTTAATTTAGTTCCTGATGAAATTGTTGATTCAATTGCAAATAAAGATAAAACTTTTGGTCTATATTATTTAGATTTCTATAAATATCTTGATTTAGACCAAGTATATATACCTTATGAAAATGAGGAAGGATTTTTATTTCCGTTTCTTCAATTTTTAAATATTAATTTTAATATTTTTACACCACCATATGATTTGATACCTAAAATTTTCTTAGCAAAAATTAAAGATGTGCATTTATTTCGAAATGATCCTAAACTTTATGACTGACTAAATAAGTTGTATGAAATTTGTAAGAAAATATATTCTAATTATCAATATGCAATAAAACAATACCACTTAGAAATTTTTCCTTTATATGTAAAGCCTATTGATACAACAATAGCAACTTTAGAAGAATGAAAATATGGTGATTTAGATAAATATAATGAATATCTTAAAAATCCCGATGAAAAAATTAATGAATTTTTTCCTTATAAAAATCAAAAAGATATTATAAATATTTCTTGATATCATAACTATATACACTCTATGTTAGGTGTTGATATCAAATTTTATGATAGAAAAATAACTAATCTTTATGAGATTAAACATAAATTAATTGCATTAGAAGAAAGTATAAAAGCCGAATATGATTCTTGGGCGAATTGAAAATTATTATGAAACTGTAAACAACTAGAAATTATTCTTCAAAATGAAAAAATGCTATATCAATATGTTAATTTTGCTTTTGATGGAATAAATGTATCCAAAACAAATAATGTTGTTATTTTGACTATTGATAAAGAATTATATTCATTTAATCTTTTAACTAAAAGAAGAGTTAATTTTTATGGTAGAAAATCAAACCTTAGTACTAAAACGGGCTGAATTGTCTTTCCAATAATATCTATAATTGTATCTATTATTGTAATATTAGTATTTCGCTTTGCTTTATAGAAGATTTGTATATATTTAAATTAAAAAACATCTTGAAAATTTAATATATTGAAACTAAGAGAAATTTATACTTATATAAATATTGATTAATGCAAAGTTTCATTTTTTATTTCTTTAGAAAAGTTTATTTAATAATTAGATTAATTAAATCATCAAACTAAAGGAAATAATATGAAACAAATGAAAATTAATGTATTTGAACAAATTGATAGAAAAATTGCTAATAATATCACTAGTAACTATAATGATGTAGAATATTTTAATATACAAAGTTAAGAAAATCAATATCATTATGGTATTTTAACATTATGAGATATAAGGAATAAAAAGATGAAACAAACTTCTAAATTAACTATAAACGACAAATTAGATTTTATCATCACAGAAATAAATAACATCAAAGAAGATATTGTAGAAATTAAACAAGACATTGTTGATATTAAATACCGTCTTACAAGATTAGAATCATTCCATACTAAAGATATTGAAAATTATTTACAACAACATCCTAGAAATTAAGACACATAAATAAAATTCTAATTTTTCATTGTTGTGATTTTTTTAGCATTCATAAAAATTACTAATATATATTTATAATAAATAATAAAAAAACTACTATGATTTTTGGTATGAAAAATTTATTTTTTAAGAATTTTTATGAGTTTTCAGATCTTAAATATAAGCAATTTATTGAAAAGTTAATTCCTAATATTGATAAAGGAAAAATTTTAGGAATTAAAGCTAAATATATAGATAATTTTGCCAAATCATTAATTTTAAATGATGAACAACAAATGTTATTGTTTTTAAATAGTTTACCTCATTATTATTTAGAAGAAAATTTATTACATATTAAACTTTTATCATTATTTGATGATTATCAAATATTAATAAAATATATTGATAATTTTTTACCATATATTGATAATTGAATGGTTTGTGATTCATTAATTCCTAAAATATTTAACAAAAATAAAAATAAACTTTTCTTTGAAATTGATAAATGAATAAAATTAAATCAAACATATTCAATTAGATATGCACTTATTGTTGCATTAAAATTTTTATTAAATAATAATATTTTTGATGAAAAAATAATTTCATTGTTTTTAACAATAAAAAATAATGATTATTATGTAAAAATAGCTATTGCTTGATTTTTTTCTGAAGCAATAATAAAGCAATATTCAGTCTCTATAAAATATTTAGAAAATAAAATATTTGATAAATGAATTCAAAATAAAATTATATCTAAATGTTGTGATAGTAAAAGATTAACAGATGATACAAAAAAATATTTAAAATCCTTAAGGATAAATAATGAAAACTAATGAAAAAATAGTTATGTTTAAACTTAATGAAAAAATATATCCAATTAAAGTTTTGTTTACTAATAATCGTAATGTTTATTTTGAAAAAAAAGATAATATTTTTATTTTAAAAATTAATAAATTAACTTCTTTAGATAGTTTATATTTAAAAGAATTTATGGAAAAATCAATTAAATCATTTTTAGCCAAAAAGGATTTACCAAGTATGGAAATAAATGAAAATGAAAAATATTTTTATTATTTAGGTAAAAAGATCTTCTATGAATTGAATAATGATTTAATATTATTTAACATTAATGATGAAATTATTCAATTAAGAAAAACTAAAAGCGTAAAACCATCAAAAATTATTTGAAATTTTTTAAATGAAAAATTATTATTAATTTTAGATAAATTAATTATCAAAAATATTCCCTTAATTTATCCTAAACTTAAAAAATATGAATTAAAAGTTCTAAATAAAAAATCTGCTTGAGGAACTAATTATGTTAATAAAGCATTAATTACGTTTTCAAAATATTTAATATTATTCAATATAAACATTATTGAATATGTTGTAATTCATGAACTTGTTCATTTTTTACATCAAAATCATTCGAAAAAATTTTGACAAAAAATTAATTTATTTTGTTTAAACTATAAAGAAAAAATTAAAGCATTAAATGAACACATATTTGATTTTAATTTAAAATAATATATATTAGTTAGTTATGGAGATAATATGGATAAACAATATTATTTAGGAATTGGATTAGGTTTATTTTTTTTGTTTACAATAATTATATTAATTATTGTCTTTTATTTTTTAATTAAAAATAAAATGAAGCACAAACAAAATAAAGATAGTGAAAATAATGTTGAATTAATTCAATTAATAAAAGAAACATGCAAAACAAATAACATTATTTTTATCGATAAAACAAATTTAAAATATGATAAAAATAAATATATTTATTTAAATGGACCTTTATTAATATCGGATGAAGCTATTATTTTAACTCATCCTTTATATTTTGATAATCCAGTTAATGGAAATTGTATTGAGCGTGAATGGTATAAAGAAATAAATAATTCAGCAAAACAAAAAATGTTTCCAAATCCTATTTTAAAAGAAGAACAAATAATTAAAAACTTATTAAATATCTTACCTAAAAATATACCTTTACTTGTTTTATTTATATTCGTAAACGAACAAAATAATAATGATATTTATAACATTCCAGGACACATTTTATTTTATAAAAAATCTGAAATATCTAATGCTTTTAAACAAATTAAAGATGAATTATCACCAATTTTTAGTGAAGAAACAAAAATTAAAATAGCACAAAAAATTAAAACTATCACCGTTAATAGATAATTTATTATTTTTAAAGACTTTGACTAAAAAATGCCCACAATATATTGTGAGTTTTTTAGTTAATTAAAAAAATATACTTATTCAACTATTGATTCATCTATTTCTAAAGCATTTTATTTTTAAGTAATTTTTATATTTATAAATTTTGTAAATAGCTTTTTCATATTTTTAAATTCTTTTATTTTCAGAAATAAAAATTTATGTAAAAATTAGCACTAGATATATTGAAATATAATTTCTAAAATTAATAAATAATATAAATATTAATATAAATATACAAAAAATTATTTTTTGGTATAATTGCTAATGCAACTATGACTTTGAAATATAAGGTTACGATACACCAAGCTTAGTTGTTCATCTAGGTTATCGATAACTTATATGGAGTTAGTTCAATATTATGAACAAGGAGAACATATGAAAATAGAAATTAAAATTAAATCTTTTGATGCTTATTTAGTTGATGAAGCTGCTAAAAAAATAGTTGCTTTAGCTAAAGGCGAAAAGGCAAGCGTTAGTGGACCTATTCCTTTACCTACACGTAAAGAAATAGTGACTATTTTAAGAAGTGTTCATGTTAATAAAAAATCACGTGAACAATTCGAAAGTAGAACTCATAAACGTTTAATTATTTTAGATAAAGTTTCAACAACTTTAACCGATAAAATGAAAAGATTAGAACTTCCATCGGGAGTTCAAATTAGCATTAAATCTGTTAGTGAAAAATAACCTAACGGAATTTTGTTTTTAATAAGAACAATTTAGATATGCACTTTGCATAAAAATTATGAAAGGAAAATTATGAAAGGAATCTTAGGAAAAAAAGTTGGAATGACTCAATTATTTACCTCAAATGGTAATCTAATACCTGTTACAATAGTTGAAGTTAAACCAAATGTTGTTACTAAAGTTCTTACTTCAGAAAGTGATGGATATGTTGCAGTTCAACTTGCTTATGAAGATAAGAAAAAGTCACAAATTAAAAAACCTGAAATTAACCATTTCAAAAAAGCAAATACAACACCTAAGCGCTTCGTTAAAGAAATCCGCAATATGTCTGGATATAACTTAGGTGATACTATTGATGCCTCAATATTTGAAGCAGGAGAAATAGTAGACGTTACAGCAATATCAAAAGGAAAAGGTTTTGCTGGAACAATTAAAAGATATAACCAACATATTGGTCCAAAATCACATGGTGGTGGTGGTGGATCGCAACCAATTAGACAAACTGGTTCTATTGGAGATATTATGGGTAACCGTGTATGACCAGGAATGACAATGCCTGGACATATGGGGCATGAACAAGTAACAATCCAAAATCTTGAAATAATCAAAGAAGATAAAGAAAAAAACATTTTAATCATCAAAGGAAGTATCCCTGGAGCTAAAGGTGCTTTTGTTGTAGTTAAAAAAGCAAGAAAAACTTCATTAAAGAAAAACCCTACTGAACTTTTAAACTTAAAAGAAGCATTGGCGAAAAATGAATTATTTGAACAAGGCAAAAAATACAATCTCGATTTAAATATGAAAATGTCAATTTCTGAAATGAAGGCAAAAATTGAAGAAGCTAAAAAATTAGAAGAAGCAAAAAATAGTGAAGGAAATAAATAATGGCTGAAGAATTAAAAAAATCTACAGAAGTTAAAAAAGAAACTCCTAAAAAAATGACTACTTCTACTAATAAAATTAAAACTACAACTGCTAAAGCTACTTCAAAAACAACTTCTAACTCAAAATCATCTACTTCTGATAAAAAAATTGTTACTAAAGTTCAAACTTTAAAACCTGCTGATAAAGTATCTTTCAAAGAAGAACTTCCAAAAAAAGTTTTTGGTCTTTCAAAAATATATTCACAAGCAATTTTTGATGTAATTTTATCTGAAAGAGCTTCAAAAAGATTTTCAACTCACAAAGTTAAAAATCGTGGTGAAGTTAGTGGAACTGGTAAAAAACCTTGAAGACAAAAAGGTTCAGGTAATGCAAGAGCTGGTTCTTTAAGAAGCCCAATATTTGTTGGCGGAGGAAGAGTATTCGGACCAACAACTGCAAGAAATTATTCTTTAAAAGTCAATCGTAAAGTAAGAAAAAATGCATTATTGTCTGCACTTACATTACTTGCTAAAGATAATGCAATATTAGTTCATGAATTTAAATTAGCAAAGCCTTCAACAAGAGATTTATTAATTGAACTAAACAAAAAAGGTTTAGCGATGTTGAATAACGTTTTAATAATTTCTAATGATCAAAATATATATTTATCTGCAAGAAATTTACCAAATGTTTCTATTGGAAAAATTACTTCATTATCAGTTGAAGATTTAATTGCAGCTGATGCATTAGTATTAAGCAAAGAAGATATTAAATATCTAGAGGGATTGGTGAAATAATGAAATTTAACGATTTTAACAATGTTATAAAATATCCAATTCTTACTGAAAAATCAGAAATTTTAAGATCAAATGCTAATTTGTATACTTTTGCGGTTGATGTAAAAGCAACTAAAGTTCAAGTTAGACAAGCAATTGAATTTATTTTTGATGTTAAAGTATTAAGTGTTAATATTGTTAACTATGACAAAAAACCTGCTAGTTTAGGTAGATCTAAAGGATTTAAACCTGCTGTTAAAAAAGCATATGTTAAACTAGATCCTAAATCAAAAATTATTCTATTTGCTGAAGAAGAAAAAGCATTAAAAGAACAAAATAATAAAGCAAAAGCAAATGTTGATGCTAAACCAAAAGAAATGTCTGAAGCAGAAAAAAGAGCTGCTGAAAAAATTGCAAAAGCAAAAGCAGCAAAATCTGAACCTGCTAAAGAAAAATCTGAAAAAGTTTTAACTCAATCAAAAACAACATCAACAAGCGTTAAAAAAGATAATATTTCAAAAACTTCTGTAAAAAAATCAGTTGAACCTAATAAAAATACTCCTAAAAAAACAACAGAAGTTAAAAAAGAAAGTAGCGTTGCTACAAAAAAATCTACTAATAGTACAACTACTAAAAAAGTAGCTACTAAAAAAGCCGATAAATAATTCTTAATATATTTAAGAAAAAAAGGAGAAATTATGGCAATTAAAAAATTTAAAGCATATACTAATGGGCGCCGTAATATGTCTTCTCTTGACTATAATAAAAATTTATCAGGACATCAACCTGAAAAATCTTTATTAGTAAAACTTTCTACCCATTCTGGTAGAAATAATCAAGGTAAAATAACTACCCGTCACCATGGCGGAAGACTTAAAAGATTTTACCGTATCATTGATTTCAAGAGAAATAAGGACGATATTTTAGGAACAATTAAAACTATTGAATATGATCCTAACCGTTCAGCTAATATTTCATTAGTTGTATATAAAGACGGAGAAAAAAGATACATTTTGAGCCCCAAAGGTATTAAATTAGGTCAACAAGTTATTTCAGGTGAATCTGTTGATATTCAAATTGGTAATTCATTACCACTTAAAAATATCCCTGAAGGTACATATGTACATAATATTGAACTTCAACCAAAACAAGGTGGAATAATCGCAAGATCTGCAGGTTCATCCGCTCAAATCTTAGGTAAAGATGAAACTGGAAGATACATAATCTTAAGACTAAAATCTGGAGAAGTTAGAAAAGTTTTAGGACTTTGCCGTGCAACTATTGGTGAAGTTGGAAATGAAGAACATTCATTAGTTAACATAGGTAAAGCTGGAATTAATCGTTTAAGAGGAATTAGACCTACTGTTAGAGGTAGTGCTATGAACCCAAATGATCACCCACATGGTGGTGGTGAAGGACATCAACCTATTGGACGTAAAAGTCCAATGACTCCTTGAGGTAAAAAAGCTCTTGGTGTTAAAACTAGAAAAACTAAAAAAGCATCTAATCAATTTATTATTAGAAGAAGAAAGGAAACTAAATAATGTCTCGTTCATTAAAAAAACCTCCATTTGTTGATGATCATTTAATGAAAAAAGTAATCGCTATTATTGAAAATAAAGCACCTAAAAAACCGATTAAAACTTGATCAAGACGTTCAACAATATATCCAGAATTTGTTGGGCTTACATTCCAAGTTCATAATGGGAAAGCTTTTATTGATGTTTTTGTTTCAAATGATATGGTTGGACATAAATTAGGTGAATTTGCCCCTACACGTACCTTTAATGGACACGGTGCAGATAAAGGAAAGAAATAATATGGAATTATTTAAAAAAGTATCTGCTAAAGTTGATATTCAAAGAGTTAGTCCAAGAAAAGCACGTTTAGTAGCAGACTTAATTCGTTACAAAAGTACAACCGAAGCATTACTAATCTTAAGATCAACATACAAAAAAACTTCTCAAATATTACTAAAACTTTTAAATTCAGTCATTGCTAATGCAACAAACAATGCTGGATTAGATGCAACAAAATTATATATTTCAAAACTTTTAGTTAATGATGGCCCTACTCTTAAAAGATTCCAACCTCACTCACAAGGTAGAGCATTTCCAATTTTAAAAAGAACTTCTAATTTTTATATTGAAGTTGCTGAACTTCCTTCTAATAAAGAAATTAACGAAAGAACCGTTAAAACGGCAGAAGAAGAAAATAAAACTAAAGTTTCTAAATCTGAATCTAAATCACCAAAAACAGAAGTAAAATCTGTAGAACCAAAAAAAGAAGTTACTAAAAAAATGGTTGAATCTAAAAAGACAGAACCTAAAAAAATGGGAGAACCCAAAAAAGCAGCTTCTCAAACTTCTAAAAAACCTGTAGCTAAAAAGGCAACAGAAACACCTAAAGTAAAACAAGAAACATCAAAAAGTAAAGGAGATAAATAATGGGTCAAAAAGTTAATCCAAATGGATTTCGTTATGGTATTAGCAAAAAGCATAACACAACTTGATATGCTGATAAAGACAAATTTTCTTCTTTATTGTTAGAAGATCAAAAAATCTATGATTTCTTTGATAAAAAAGTACGTGAATATTTAATTGGACGTATTTCAATAAATAGAGATCAAGCAAATCACATTATTGTTACTTTAGTTACTGCAAAGCCTGCTGCTGTTTTAGGAAATGGTGGAGAAAATGTTAAAGCTTTAACATTAACTCTTAAAAAATTTATTCGCAACAAAAAAGCCGACATAACTATTAATGTTGTTGAACTTAAACGTCCTGATCTAAATGCAAGATTATTAGCAGAAGGTATTGCTATTAAGCTTGAAAATCGTGGAAGTTTCCGTTTAGCACAAAAATATGCTATTAGATCAGCTCTAAAAGCTGGAGCAAAAGGAATTAAAACTTCTGTTGCTGGTCGTCTTAACGGAGTTGATATGGCTAGAACTGAAGGCTATACCGAAGGTGAAATGAAACTTCATACTTTAAGACAAGATGTAGATTATGCTGTTGCTATTGCAAAAACTACCTATGGAATCTTAGGCGTTAAAGTTTGAGTTTCACTTGGTGAAATATTGAATGGTAAATCTGAAGTTAGTGAACTTGATTCAGAAAAAGAAGAAAAACCATTAAGAAAAATGAATAGAAAAGGCGGTGAAAAACATGCTTCAACCAAAAAGAACTAAACATAGAAAAATGTTTCGTATCCGTCATGATAAAACAAAAGCTTCAAGAAATAATACTGTTTCATTTGGTGAATATGGTCTAAAATCTACTTCATCTGCATGAATTAGTGCAAGACAAATTGAAGCTGCTCGTATTGCAATAACTCGTCATATGGGTCGTGAAGGTAAAGTTATTATTAAAATTTTCCCTCATATGTCAAAAACTTCAAAACCTATTGGAGTTCGTATGGGATCAGGTAAAGGTTCTCCGGAAGAATGATTTGCAGTTGTTAAAGAAGGAACAGTTATGTTTGAAGTATTAGGCAATACTGAAGATGTAATGAAAGAAGCTTTAAGACTTGGTGGCCACAAACTGCCTGTTACTTGAAAAATTTTAAAACGTGAAGAAAATATTGCTTCAACTGAAGAAGGTAAATAATTATGAAATATGCTGATTTAGTTAAAAAGAATGTTGAAGAATTAAAGAAATTAATTTCTGATTATCGAGCTGAACTATTTTCATTGCGTTTTAAAAATGCTACTAGACAATTAGATAAAACTCATCGTATTGATGAAATCAAAAAAGATATTGCTAGAGCATTAACTGCATTAAATCAAAAACAAATTAGTACTATCAATACTGTAATTTCTTCTGAAAAAAATAAAAATACAAACATAAAACCTGAAGAAAAACCTACCAAAACTTCAAAAACATCTAAAACTTTAGATGTGAAAGAAACAAAAGAAGTTAAAGAAACAAAAACTTCTAAAAAACCTGAAGAAGTTAAACCAAAAGAAGTAACTAAAAAAGTTGAAGTAAAACCTAAAAAAGAAGCTACTTCTAAAGAAAATAAATCAACAACTAAACCAACTGAAAAAAAATCATCTGCTAAAACATCGACAAAAACAACTAAAAAGGAAGTTAAATAATGGCTGAAGAATTAAAAAAGGCTACTATAACCAAAAAAACTACATCAACTAAAGCTACTTCTAGCACTAAAAATACAGAAGTAAAGCCTAAAAAAGAAGCTACTTCTAAAAAAACTATAGTTAAAGAAGAAAAAAATAAAATTGAAAAAGTTGTAAAAGTTAAAGTAGAACCTAATAAAGAAAATTTAAAAAGTAAAACTATTAAACCTAAAAAAGTTGTTAAGAAAACTTCTCAAAAAGAAAATGATGTTAAAGTTAAAAGACCTAATGGGCGTAAAACATTAGTTGGAACTGTTATTAGTATTAAAAATAATAAAACTATTACAGTATTAGTTGAAACATATACAAAACACCCATTATATTTGAAACGTTTCAAAAAATCTAAAAAGTTTGCAGTTCATGATGAAGCAAATATTGCTAAAATTGGCGACGTTGTTAAAATTCAAGAAACTCGTCCATTATCAAAAACTAAACACTTTAGATTAGTTGAAATTAAATCACATGCAATTGGAGGCCAAGACAATGCTTAGAGAATTTAGTAGATGTAATGTAGCTGACAATTCAGGTGCAAAAGAAGTTATGATAATTAAAAACCTAGGTGGATCTATCGTTAAGAGCACAAATATAGGTGATATAGTTGTTGTAGCGATCAAAAAAGCAATTCCTAACGGATTTGTTAAAGAAGGCCAAGTTGTAAAAGCAGTTATTGTTAGAACAAAACGTGGTCTTTCAAGAGCTGATGGTTCGCATATTTCTTTTGATGATAATGCTGTTGTTCTTATTAAAGAAGATGGATCATTAAGAGGAACTCGTGTGTTTGGTCCTATTGCTCGTGAATTACGTGAAAAAGGTTATTTAAAAATAATTTCACTTGCTCCGGAGGTATTATAATGTCGATGTCAAAAATCAAAAAAAATGATATGGTTATAATTTTATCTGGTGAACAAAAAGGTAAAGTTGGTGCCGTTTTAGCAACTAATTATAAAAAAGAATTAGTAACTGTTAAAGGTATTAACATCAAAGTTAAACATCATAAACCTACTCAAGAAAATCAAGAAGGAAAAATTGAAAAGAAAGAATTTCCAATTCATATTTCTAAAGTAGCTTATATGGTTAAAAAAGGTGATGCTTCCGGCAAAGGGGCAATGCATTCAAAAATTGGTTGAAAAACTAATAAGTCTGGAATTAAAGAAAGATTCTTAAGAAAAACTAATCGGATTATAGGTGATAAATAATGGCTAAAATAACAAAAACAGCTTTAGAAAAAAAATATTTAAAAGATATTAGATCTGCATTAGTTAAAGAATTTAACTATAAATCAATTATGCAAGTTCCAAGACTTCAAAAAATAATCATTAATATGACTGCAGGAAATGAAGTTTCTAATTCAAAAGCTATTGAAGAAGTTATGACTGAATTAGCTTTAATTACAGGTCAAAAGCCATATAAAACAGTGGCTAAAAAATCATTGGCTTCATGAAAATTACGTGAAGGTATGCCAATGGGAGGAAAAGTAACTTTAAGAAGAGAAAGAATGTGATCATTCTTAACTAAATTAATCGAAGTTGCTTTACCTCGTGTGCGTGACTTTAATGGTGTTAGCACAAAAAGTTTTGATGGACGTGGCAATTATGCCTTAGGCATCAAAGAAGAAATTATTTTTCCTGAAATTAGTTTCGATAAAATCCGTAAATTGAAAGGAATGGATGTTATTTTAGTAACTTCGGCAAAAAGTGATAAAGAAGCTTTATCATTGCTTAAATTATTAGGTCTTCCATTTGCGAAATAGAGGTTAGTATGGCAAGAAAATCATTAATTGCAAAAGCAAAACGTACTCCTAAATTTAAAGTTAGAAAGTACACAAGATGTGAAATTTGTGGAAGAGTACATGCAGTTTTACGTAAATATAAAATTTGTAGAATTTGTTTTAGAGAATTAGCACATGAAGGCAAAATTCCTGGTATGAAGAAAGCGAGTTGATAATTATGGCTATTATAATAGATCCAATTGCTGATATGTTTGTACGTATTAAAAATGCAATTGCGCGTAAATATCACGAAGTGAATGTTCCTTATTCACAAAAGAAAATAAAAATTCTTGAAATATTTAAAAGAGAAGGTTATATTTCTGAAATAGAACAATTCAATAACCCTAAAAATAATAATTTCAAGGAAATTAAAATTACTCTTAAATATAAAGGTATTAATCAAAATCAATCAGCAATTTCTGGCATCAAACGTGTTTCAAAACCTGGACTTAAAGTGTATTCATCTAGTGAAAACTTACCAAGAGTTTTATCAGGATATGGAACAGCAATAATTTCAACTTCAAAAGGTTTATTGACTGATAAAGAAGCAAGAAAGGCAAATGTAGGCGGCGAAGTAGTTGCTTTCGTTTGATAAAAAGTATGTCAAGAATTGGTAAAAGAGTTTTAAAAGTTGCTGATGGTATTGAAATTAATATTAATAACAATCACATTGTTATTAAAGGAAAATTAGGAACATTAGAATATTCATATTCACCACTTATTAAAGTTACTTATGAAAATGGTGAAATTAAAACAAATCGTTCAAATGAAGAAAAAACTACAAAACAATTACACGGAACCACTAATGCAATCATTAATAATATGCTAATCGGTGTTTCAAACGGATATAAAAAAGAAATTGAAATTAAAGGGGTTGGTTATAAAGCTACTTTAAAAGGAAGTGAAATTGAAATAATTGCCGGATATTCTCATCCTGTTACATTATCAATTCCATCTAGCCTAAAAGTTGAACTTCCAAAACCAACAAATATCATTATTTCAGGAATAGATAAACAAGTTGTTGGTGAATTTGCTGCTAAATTAAGAGATGTACGTCGTCCAAGTCCATATTCTGGCAAAGGAATTATGTATAAAGATGAAATTATTCGTCGTAAAGAAGGGAAAACTGCTGCTAAGTAGTTATTAAGGTATAAATTATGATTTCAAGAAATGAAAAACGTAAAGCAAAACATTTAAAAATAACTAACAAGTTATCAAAAGGTTCAGCAAAAATCCCTCGTGTTTGTGTTTATAAATCATTACATAATTTTTATGCACAAGCAATTAACGATGAAAAACATATTACATTAGCTGCATATTCAACTAAAAATTTAGATGCTTCTAAAAAAGCAAATAATATAAATGCTGTAAAACTTGTTGCTAAAGGTTTTGCTGAAGCATTAAAACAATTAAAAATTAAACAAATTGTTTTTGATAGATCTGGATATATTTATCATGGAAAATTACAAGCATTTTGTGATACTCTAAGAGAAGAAGGGATAAAATTCTAATGGCTGATAATATTAAAGAAACTTTAGAAAAAGCAGAAAAAACTATTCTACCTTCAGAAAATAGTGCTAAAAAAGCAACTCCTACTAAAACTATAATAGTTAAAAAAGTAGCTTCTGTATCAAATCCAAAAGTTGCTTCTAAAGACGATCAAAAACAAATGAACAAAACTCGTTTGCCTAAATCATCAAATCAACATTTTGAACAAGAACAAAATCCTTATGAAGAAAAAGTTATTGATGTAGCAAGAGTTACAACTGTTGTAAAAGGTGGAAGAAGATTCTCGTTTGCTGCTTATGTAGTTGTTGGTAATAAAAAAGGAAAAGTTGGCTTTGGTCATGGAAAAGCAAATGAAGTACAAGATGCAATTAAAAAAGCAGTTAAAGATGCACAAAAGAATATTATTAATGTTCCAATTGTTAAAGGATCAATTCCACATGAAGTTAAATATAAATTCTTAGCTTCGAAAGTTCAATTACGTCCAGCACCTAAAGGAGCAGGAATAATTGCTTCAGGAACAGTACGTGCTGTTGTTGAACTAGCAGGATATAGTGATATTTCAACAAAAACATATGGTTCAAGAACAAAACAAAATATTGTTCGTGCAACTATTAATGCATTAAAAGAATTACAAACCGTTGAAGAAATCGCTAAATTACGTGACATTGATGTTAAACATTTACTTAAAAAGTAATAAAAGAAAGGATTGAAGATTATGGAATTACATACATTAAAACCAACTTTCGGTTCTAGAAAAGAAAAACATCGTGTTGGTAGAGGGCATGCAGCCGGAAAAGGAAAACAAGCTGGCCGTGGCCAAAGTGGTCAAACTAAAAGAAGTACAGTTCGTCTAGGCTTTGAAGGTGGACAAAACCCATTGTTTAGACGTTTACCTAAACGTGGATTTTCTAATGTTAACCACATTGAATATCAAATCGTTAATTTATATTCACTTGAAGAAAAATATAAAGCTAATGAAATTGTTTCATTAGAATCATTATTAAAACATAATTTAATTAAAAATACATTACCTGTTAAAATTTTAGGTAAAGGTACTTTAACTAAAAAACTAACTGTTCAAATTCCTGCTATTTCAGAATCAGCTAGAAAAGCAATTGAAAAAGCCGGAGGAAAAATCGAGGTTAAATAATAATGGCTTTTAAAAAACGTAAGAATAAAACTAATGAAATAGTTGAAGTAAAAGAAGAATTAGAACTTGAAAAAATTGATCGAAAATTATCAATTAATAAATTCATCAATGAAAAGCGTAATTCTTGAAATGATTGATGAGCAAATCATCAACTATTCAAAAAAATTCTATTTACTTTTTTCATTCTTACTATATTTGTAGCCGCAGGAACTATTACAATTCCTGGTATTAACCTTGTTAATAAAGATAAAATTTCTTCTGATGGAGATTTTGTCTCAATTTTAAACTTAGTAGGTGGTGGTGGACTTAAGAATTTCTCAATCTTAGCCTTAGGTATAAGTCCATTTATATCTGCAAGTTTAGTAATGATGATTTTACAGACAAAAGCCTTTCCGGCAATTCATAGATTGTCGCAATCGGGTCCACAAGGTAGAATCAAAATAAATTTTATTACTTACTTTTTAACAATTATTTTTGCTGTTATACAAGCGTTTTTAATAACCAAAGCTTTAGTTAATCCAAAAACAGGATTTGGAATTACTTTTGATAAATCAATAAATAAAGTTTTTGGTGCTAAGGGAAATGAATTATATGGATATTTCATTTTACCTTTAATATTAATTGGTGGTTCTTTCTTTGCTTTATTTTTATCAGAACAAATAACAAATAAAGGTGTTGGAAATGGAACTAGTTTGCTAATTTTTGTTGGTATAGCTACAAATTTAATTCCAACTTTTAAAAAAGCATTTGAATTTTTTGTTCCATCATCAACTAAAAATTCAATTGTTTTAAAAGAACTAATAAACTTCTTTGTTTATTTGCTTGGATATCTTATTACAATTTTAATTGTAATAATCTTTACAATTGCAGAAAGAAGAATACCAATTCAACAAGTTGGTGCTGGACTTTCTAAAAATGAAAAAGAATTAAGCTTTTTGCCAATTAAAGCAAATCCTGCTGGTATTATGAGTGTTATTTTCTCATTAATGATACTATCAGTACCTACAATGATTGCAAACTTAGTTGACACTGCATCTAAATATTATTATTGAGTTTATGCTAATTTTCAATTAACAAAACCATTAGGATTTTTCTTATTTATTTTAATAACATTTGGTCTTACTATTTTATTAGGAATACAACAATCTAAAATTGATAAAATAAGTGAAGATTTTGCTAAATCATCAACTTTTATTCCTGGTATTAGACCCGGTGAACAAACTGAAGATTATTTATTAGATGTTGTTATAAGACTTTCATTCTTTTCTTCAATATATTTAATTATTTTAGGTGCAATGCAATATGTTCAACAAATGTTTGGTATGCCTGCACAAATTGCATTTGGTGGAACTACAATTATGATTTTAGTTTCAACCGCATATGAAACAATAGAACAAATTAAAGCACGTTATAAATCACAAGAATTAACAAGAAAAAGACATCAAATTCAAGAACTTAAAGAAGTTTATGGTGAAGATGAAGAGGATTTAATATGATAAAAAATAATAGTTTTAAACTTCCTAATTTAATTTTATTAGGTCCTCCGGGTGCTGGGAAAGGCTCGCTTGCTTCAAAACTAGCATCACTTTATGGTTACTATCAACTTTCAACAGGCGATATGTTTCGTTCAGAAATTAGAAACAAATCACCTTTAGGTCTTAAAATTAAATCAATTTTAGACTCGGGTGCTTATGTAAGTGATGATATCACTAATGAATTAGTTGAAAAAACATTATTAGAACTTCAAAAACAAAATAAACCATTTATTTTGGATGGATATCCACGAACACTTGATCAAGCAGGCTTTCTTAAATCGCTTGAAGCAAAAAATATTAATATTGATCAAGTAATTTTATTAGAAATAACACCCGAACAAATAATTTCACGGCTTGAAAAAAGACGCATTTGTCCAAATTGCAAAACAATTTATCATATGCAATATAATCCTCCTAAAGATTATATTCATTGTAACAATGAATCTTGTCAAAATGTTGAAGTTATTAAACGAGCTGATGACAATCCGGAAATCATTAAGAATCGAATCAAAATTTATGAACAACAAACTTCAATGCTCATAAATTATTATGAAAAAGCAAATATTTTAATTAAACTTAATAGTTATCGTCCAATTGATGAAATTGTTAAAGATACTTCTAAAGAATTAGGTATTTAATATGATAATATTAAAAACTGATTCTGAGATTGAAAAAATTAAAAAAGCTTGTCAAATCTTGGCAGAAGTAAAAACAATTGTTTTTGACTTTATAAGACCAGGTGTTTCTTTAAAAGAAATCG
Source organism: Metamycoplasma faucium (assembly GCF_045160055.1). GTDB lineage: Bacteria > Bacillota_I > Bacilli_A > Mycoplasmatales > Metamycoplasmataceae > Metamycoplasma > Metamycoplasma faucium. The sequence continues at coordinate 468,046 of NZ_CP088155.1, forward strand.
ATAGCGTCGCTTTTAAAGAAATAAAAAAAAGAGGCGGAAAACCAGCATTTTTAGGTCAATACGGTTTTCCTAATACTTGTTGTATTTCTGTAAACCATGAATTAATTCATGGTATCCCATCTTCATATATTGTAAAAGATGGTGATATTGTAAAAATAGATACTGGTGTAATCTATGATGGTTATTATTCTGATTCTGCTTTTACTAAAGGAGTTGGTAATATAACCGAGCAAGATAAGAAATTAATTCAAGTAGCTAAAGACGCTTTTTATGCAGGTTTTAATGCAATAAAGGTTGGTAAAAGAATTGGCGATATTTCCTATGCAATAGGAAAGTATATTAAGTCACAAGGTTTCTTTACACCTGATGAATATACAGGACATGGAATTGGTAAGTCATTACATGAAGACCCATATGTATATAATGATGGATATCCAAATTCAGGACCATTAATTCGTAATAAAATGGTCATTTGCATTGAACCTATGATTTTACAAAAATCAAAAGATGTAATTGTTTTACCAGATGGATGAACTGTAGTTGATCCTCATAAATTAAACACCGCTCATTATGAACAAACTGTTTTAATTGATAATGATAAAGCATACATTTTATCAGGAGATAATATTTAATGGCAAAAGACGCAATTAAAATGTTTGGAAAAATAACAAAAGTTTTTTCTACTAAAGATTATGAAGTATTATTGGAAAATAATATTATCATTAAAGCTTTCACATCAGGGAAAATGACACTTCACAATATTAAAATGATTCCTGGCGATGTAGTAGATGTCGAACTTAGTCCTTATGATATGACTAAGGGAAGAATTGTTTTTAGACATAAATAAAAGGGGAGAATATGAAAGTTAGAGCTTCAATCAAGCGTATTTGCAAAGATTGTAAATTAATTAAAAGACATGGCATAAATAGAATAATATGTATTAATCCAAAACATAAACAAAGACAAGGATAAAATATGGCTAGAGTTTTAAACATTGAAATTCCTAATAACAAAAGAGTTGTTATTTCTTTAACATATATTTATGGTATTGGGAATTCATTAGCATCAAAAATATGTAAAGATGCAAAAATTGATGAAAACAAAAGAGTTAAAGATTTAACTGAAGAAGAATTAACTCGTATTCGTGATGAAGCTAAAAAATATATCACAGAAGGTGATTTAAGAAGAGAAATTAATCTTAACATTAAAAGATTAATGGAAATTAAATCATATCGTGGCTTAAGACATCGTAAGGGATTACCTGTACGTGGTCAATGTACACAAAAAAATGCAAGAACAAGAAAAGGTCCTAGAAAAACAATAGCAGGAAAGAAAGGTAAATAATAATGGCTAAAAAAGTTAAAAAAACTATTACTCAAGGTATGGCACATATTCATTCTACTTATCAAAATACTATTGTATCTTTTTCAGACCTTAAAGGAAATGTTTTTGCATGATCTTCATCAGGAGCTATTGGATATAAAGGAACTAAGAAAAAAACTCCTTATGCAGCAGGTTTAGCAGCAGCAGCAGCACTTGAAAAAGCTAAGGAATTTGGCTTAAAAGAAGTTTCAATTTACGTAAAAGGAATTGGTCCAGGTAAATCTACAGCTCGTAAACAAATTGAAACATCAGGTTTAATTATTAAAGAAGTTAAAGATGTAACACCTATTCCACATAATGGAACTCGTCCACCTAAAAAAGTTTTAAAAAGAGAATAAGGGGTAAATAATGGAAAAAATTCAAAAAATTACTTATCAAGAATTAACCAAAGAAAGAATTAATGATTTTGAAACAAGTTTTGTTATTGAACCTTTAATGCGTGGATATGCTAACACGATGGGAACTGTTATTAGAAGAACACTTTTATCTTCAATAACTTCAATTGCCCCATTTGCAATCAAAATAAATAATGTTCAACATGAATTTGAAACTATTGTTGGCATTAGAGAAGATGTTATTAATTTAATTGCTAACATCCGTCAAATTCATTTTACATATAAACCTGAATTATTTGCAAAAGAAAATTTAGCTAAAATTTCTTTTAAATCAAATAAAGAAGGAATTATTCAAGCATCAGATATTCAAGAAATTAATGGACTTGAAATAATTAATAAAGACCAATATATTTGCACTATAGCAAAAGGTGGTTCATTAGAATTTGATTTATTTTTAAGAGAAGGACGTGGCTTTATTGATTTTGAAGAAAATAAGTCCATTATTGAAATGTATGGTCCTAAGCTTGAAAGCAAAATTAAAGTTGGTCAATTTTTAGCAATTGATAGTGACTTTTCACCAATAATGTTGTGTAATTTTATTAAAGAAGATCTTAATACAGCTTCACCAAAAGAAGTTGAAAGATTAAAAATTACTATTAAAACTAATGGAACTATTGATGCTAAAAGTGCAATGAAAGAAGCCGCAGAAATAATTGTTGCTCACTTTAAAATTATTGGAAACGTCGATGAACTTGAATCATTAAAAGTATTTGAAGAAAATCAAAAGAAACAAGAAAAAGTTGCAATGGTTTCAATTCCTATTGAGCGTTTAAACTTAACTATTAGATCATTAAATGCCTTAAAAAGATCGAAATATAATACAGTTGATGAACTTTTAAAATTAACTGAAGAAGAACTTTCAAATATTAAAAACTTAGGTAAAAAATCAATTGAAGATATTGCTGAGAAATTAAGAAATTGAAAAGAAAAACATCAAGATCAAAATCAAGAAAATGAATCTAATTTAGGAGAGGGGGAATAAAATGGCAAATCCTAAACAATTATTTAGAAGAAATTCAGAGTGATGAAACCATGTTGAAAGAGCATTAGTTACTGATTTATTAATCCATGGTGAACTTAAAACCACTTTGGAAAGAGCTAAAAGAATTAAATCAAAAGCAGAAAAAATGATAACTTTAGCTAAATTAAACACTTTATCATCAAGAAGACAAGCAATTAAATATTTAATAAATAAAACTTCTAATGATCCTAAAAAAGATTCTATTCAATATTTATTTGACATAATTGGTCCAAAATATAAATCACGTAATGGTGGATATACAAGAATTGTAAAAATTGCTAATCGTCAAGGCGATAATGCTAAAATGGCAATTATACAACTTGTATAATTTAAGGAGAATAATATGGCTATAACCCCAAAAAGAAAAACATCTAAACAAAGAAAAGCATTGAGAAGATCTCATCATGCTTTAGACATTGCAACGCTAGTTGAATGTGCAAATTGTAAACAACAAATTATTCCTCACCAAGCATGTCAATATTGTGGTTTCTATAAAGGTAAAAAAATCATTAAAGAAGCATTTAATGACAAAATTAAATAATTAATTATTTACATATCTTTAAAAATCTAATAAAAACGAGAAGTTAATTTTAAATAGTTAACTTCTTTTATTTTTTATTTTAATAATTTTGTATTATAATTAGTTTGCAAATTAGCCGATGTTGCCACCATAGCCAAACGGCCAAGGCATGGGTCTGCAACACCCTGATTACCGGTTCGAATCCGGTTGGTGGCTCCAAAATGCGCCCGTAGCTCAATTGGACAGAGTGCTTGGTTACGGCCCAAGAGGTTGCGGGTTCGACTCCTGCCGGGCGCGCCATTTCAGAAATTGACAAATTAAATTGCACACATGTTGTGCATTTTTATTACTTCTAAACTTTTAAATATTAAAAATATGTTATACTTTTATTGTATTTTGAAAATACTTGATTTATTAACACTATTAATTAATCAAACACTATTATGAATTCAATTGCTTGTGTTACATATCATGTAATGTTAATTGTTTGAAGTAATAGGAAGAATAACAAATTAAACAAAAGGAAATTTAATGGAAGAAAAAACCACAAAAAAAGTTGAAACTAAAAAATCAACTACTATTTTGAATTCAGATAAAAAAACTGAAACAAAAAAAGAATCTTTAAATGAAAATAATGCTGAAATGTCAGCGGAACCTGAAATAGTTTCAAGAGAAAAATTATTAGAAGCTGGAACATATTTTGGTCACCGTGTAAGTCAATGAAACCCTAAAATGAAACAATACATTTATGGAAAAAGAATGGGAATTCACATCATTGACATATCAAAAACCCAAAAAGCGTTAGAATATGCTTATAAATTACTTTATAAAATGGCTCAAAAACCAATCTCATTTATTTGAGTGGGCACTAAAAAACAAGCTAAAAAAGCAATTGAAGAAGCAGCTGCTAGAACAAATTCAGTTTATGTAACTGAACGCTGATTAGGAGGAACTTTAACTAATTCTCAAACAATTTTTAGAAGTGTTAAAGAACTTGAACGTCTTGAAGAATTGAAAAAAACAAATTATGAAGGTTATAGTAAAAAAGAAGGCTTATTATTTGATAAGAAAATTGAAAAATTGCTTAAGAATTTAGGTGGTATTAGAAAACTATCAAATAAAGCTTCTTTCCCTCAAGTTATGATTTGTGCATCACCTATTGATGATGAAATTGCAATCAAAGAAGCAAGAAAAAAAGGTATCAAAATATTTACTATTAATGATACAAATACAAACCCTGACTTAGCGGATTTTGTTATTCCAGGTAATGATGATTCAACTAAATCATTAACATTAATCATTACAATATTAGCTGATGCTATTTGTGCGGCTCGTGGAAATAAACAATTGTTTGCTTATAAACCTAATGATGAAATCATTCTACCTGAAGAAATTAAAAAAGATTCCTCATTAAACCAAAATAAAAATAAATATCAACAATCAAAAACTTCATCAGCATTTCATCAAAAGAAAAGAGAAATGCTTCAACAAAATTCTTCAACTAATAATGAAAAAGTAAAAGTTGAAGCAAAAATAACAAAGGAAGAAAAATAATGGCTGTAGATTTACAAAAAGTTAAAGAATTAAGAGAAAGAACTAATTCAGGGTTTCTAGATTGTAAAACTGCATTAGAAGAAAATAATAATGATATTGAAGCATCGATTAAATGATTGCAACAAAAAGGAATTATTAAAGCTGCTAAGAAATCATCTAGAATTGCTGCTGAAGGAATAGTTCGTGCATATGTAAATAATAATGTTGCTGTTTTGTTTGAATTAAATTCAGAAACAGACTTTGTTGCTAAAAATAAATTATTTTTAGAATTTGCTGATAAACTTCAAGAATTCTTAGTTAAAACATCTTTTAAAAATATTGATGATTTATTAAATAAAAAACTTGACGGCTTATCAATTGATGATTATTGCAAAGACTTAACTGCAAAAATTGGTGAAAAAATTTCTTTACGTAGAGTTGAAAAATATGAAGCTAAGTCTGGAGAAATAGTTGCAGGTTATACACATGCAAATAATAGAGTAGCTTCAATTGTTTTTGCTAAAGGTAATAAAGTTGAAGATCTAAGACATATTGCAATGCATATAACTGCTTTAAATCCAAGTTATATATTTGAAACTGATATACCAAAAAGTATACTAACAAAAATTACTAATGAAATTGCAAAAAGTCCTAAATTGGTTAATAAACCAGAAAAAATTCAACAAAGCATTAAAGAAGGTATGTTAAGAAAAGAATTTAATGATTTAGGTGTTTTAATGTATCAACCATATGTTATGGATGATTCAAAAACAGTTGGTAAATTTTTATCTGAAATATCTTTAGAATTAAAATGTGCAAAACGTTTTGAAGTTGGCGAAGGTATTGAAAAAAAGACTGTTGACTTTGCTTCTGAAGTCGCAGAACAAATGAACTCTAAATAAATAAATTAACAAGCAATATTGCTTGTTTTTTTATGTTTAATTAAAGGTAAAAAACTAATTTAAAATTACTTGTAATGTTTGATTACAAGTAATTTTAATATAAAAGTTAATATAAGAGAAATTATTTATCTTGAATAGCATCAATACCTTGCAAAGTTCCATTTTGAATAAATTCAATAGAAGCACCACCACCAGTTGAAATAAAACTAAATTTATCTTGATAACCTAATTTATTAATAGCAGTAACAGAATCTCCACCACCAACTACTGAAAATACATCTTTATTATCAGCAATAGCAATTGCTATTGCTTTTGTTCCTTTTTCATATTCTGAAAATTCAGTTACACCTAATGGTCCATTTCAAAAAATAGTTTTAGCATTAGCAATTTCACGGCTAAATAATCTTATTGTTTCAGGACCTATGTCAAGTCCCATATAATCAGCTGGAATATTATCATTTTTTGAACTTGTAAATACCGCTGGATTGTTAGCAAATTCTCTTGTAATTGCATTATCAATTGGCAATACAATTTTATCTTTATATAAAGATAGATATTTTTTAACATCTTCAATACGATCTTGTTCAAAAATTGAAGTTCCAATTTCTTTTCCTAAAGCTTTTTTAAAAGTATATGCCATTCCTCCGCCGATTAATACTTTATCTGCAATTGTGAATAATTTTTCTAACACTTTTAATTTATCGCTAACTTTAGCCCCGCCAATAATTGAAATGAATGGACGTTTGAAACCTTTTAATAATTTAGATAATTCTTTAACTTCTTCTTCCATTAAGAATCCTAGTGCACTTTCTTTAACATAATTTGCAATTCCAACAGTCGAAGCATGCGCTCTATGTGCAGTCGCGAAAGCATCATTAACAAAAACATCACCTAAACTTGCTCAATATTTTGCTAAAGTAGGATTATTTGAAGATTCAGCTTTTTTGTTTAGATCTTCAAAACGTGTATTTTCTAAAAATAGTATTTCGCCTGGCTTTAAAGATTTTGCAGCTTTTGTAATTTCTTTAGATCTAGTTTCGTTAATAAATGTAATTTTATTTGGAAGCATTTCTTTAAGTTTGTCTGCTACTATTTTAAGTGATTTAGATTTTTTATCTTCTTCAGTTTTAATTCTGCCTAAATGTGATAATAAAATAATTGATGCGCCATTATCTAAAATATATTTAATGGTTGGTAAAGCGGCGTCAATTCTTTTCATATCCGCTATTTTACCATCTGCTATTGGAACATTAAAGTCAACTCTTAAAATAACTTTTTTTCCATTAAGATTTAAATCTTTAATAGATTTTTTCATATAAATTCTCCTTATTTACTATAATTGTTTATTATTATATAATAAAACACTAATCATATAGTAATTTGAGGTTAATAATATGGCAAAAATGTTAAATGCAATGAAACAAAAAGATAAAAGAACTTTAAAATATGACCCTGAAAAAGATAATACTAGCGCTATTATTAATGAATTTAGAGCATATTTAAAGGAAACTAATTATATTAAGAATTATTCAGAACTAGAAAAATTTGAATATTTTAAAGATATAAGATGAATGCAAGTAATTGATCAGAAATGTGAAGATAAAAAGACAACTTTTTATAAACAACAACGTAAGTTAAAAGCAAAATATGAAAATTATATCGACTATAAATTATGGTCTGAATCTCCTTTTGCTGAAACTACTAAACCTCTAACAAAAACAACAAGAATAATTATTTTAAGTGTTTTTGTAATTGCATTCATTGCAATGTTATTAATAATAATAGGATTAAATAAATGGTGATAATATGAATAATACAATTTTATATGTAATAGTTAGTTTAATATCAGTTATTTTGTTAGTTATTTTTGTTCAATATCTATATGTTTTAGTTACTCGTTGAAAAAATCGTAAAATTAAACAAAATATTGGCGAATCAACAAGAATTAGACTTATTCACCAATTAAGAGAAGCAATTGAATATTTAGCAGACAACAAAATTGGAGCAATTATAACAATTGAAAATAATGATAATTTAGATATGCTAAGAACTGATGGAGTAATTATTGATGCAAATATATCAAGCTCATTAATTATTTCAATATTTAATAAGTCTTCTCCATTACATGATGGAGCAATTATTATTCGTGGTTCAAAAATACATTATGCTTCAACTTATTATAAAATCACAAAAAAATCTATTGACAATAAATATGGAGCAAGACATAGAGCTGCAATGGGGATTAGCGAAATTTCTGATGCTACAACTTTAGTTGTAAGTGAAGAAAGTGGAGGAGTATCTCTAACTAAAAATAGTGTTTTAGTTCCTATTAAAAGAGACCAATTGCAACAAGAACTTGTTAACATTTTCAAAAACTACTAATAATTAAAAAATAATTAAAAGTTATAAATATAGTAAATAAAAAGTTATAAATATAGTAAATAAAATAAAATCTAAAATTTGGTAAAATTAGATACGCTTATTGATTAACGATTGGACAGGACATAGATGAAAGGCTATGCTATGGTGGTTAAACGCGTTTAATCATAAAAATAAAAAAAATAAAAAATTTGAAAGGATATTTTAATGGCAAAACAAGATTTTGATCGTTCAAAACCACATGTTAACATTGGTACTATTGGACACGTTGACCATGGAAAGACTACTTTAACTGCTGCTATTGCAACAGTTTTATCAAAAAAAGGTCTTTCAGAAGCTAAAGCTTATGATGCTATTGATAATGCACCAGAAGAAAAAGCTCGTGGTATAACTATTAATACTTCTCACATTGAATATAATACTGAAAAACGTCATTATGCACACGTTGACTGTCCAGGTCACGCTGACTATGTTAAAAACATGATTACTGGTGCTGCACAAATGGATGGAGCTATCCTAGTTGTTGCTGCAACAGATGGACCTATGCCTCAAACTCGTGAACATATCTTACTTGCAAAACAAGTGGGTGTTCCTAAAATGGTTGTATTTTTAAACAAAATTGATATGTTTAAAGATGATGAAAGAGAAGAAATGGTTGGTCTTGTTGAAATGGATATTCGTGGTTTATTAAGCGAATATGGTTTCGATGGAGACAATACACCTGTTATTGCAGGATCTGCTCTAAAAGCATTACAAGGCGATCCAAAATATGAAGATATTGTTCTAAAATTAATGGAAGCAGTTGACTCATATATTGATGAACCAAAACGTGAAACTGACAAACCATTTTTAATGGCTGTGGAAGATGTATTTACAATTACTGGACGTGGAACTGTTGCAACTGGTAGAGTTGAACGTGGAGTTCTACAATTAAATGACGAAGTTGAAATTGTTGGATTAAAACCAACTAAAAAAACTGTTGTTACAGGAATTGAAATGTTCCGTAAAAACTTAAAACAAGCTCAAGCTGGAGATAACGCTGGATTATTACTACGTGGTGTTGAAAGAGATGAAATTGAACGTGGACAAGTATTAGCTAAACCTAAAACTATTGTTCCTCACACTGAATTTGAAGCTACAGTATATGTTTTAAAGAAAGAAGAAGGAGGACGTCACACTCCATTCTTTGAACACTATAAACCACAATTCTACTTCCGTACAACTGACGTAACTGGTGGAATCAAATTCAAACCTGGCCGTGAAATGGTTATGCCTGGGGATAATGTTGAATTTACTGTTACTTTAATAGCACCTATTGCTGTTGAAGAAGGAACTAAATTCTCAATCCGTGAAGGTGGAAGAACTGTTGGAGCTGGTTCAGTTACAAAAATAATTAAATAATTTATTTAAATTTTTGAGTATAGTTTTAAACTATACTTTTTTATTGAAATAAAATATAATTATTATGTGAATCAAATAGAAATAAATACAATTAAATATATTCACTAATAACATAAGTGTCTTTTATGACGCTTTTTTTATTTTATAAGAGGTAAAAAATATGAAAAAAAATAAAAGATTATTAACATTTATGCTAACATCAACATTATTGCCTGTTATGTTGTCACCAATTGCTGCTAAGTGTAAAGAACCTAAAAAACCAACGCCTACTCCCGAAACACCTTCTGAACCTAAAGAAACTGAGAAAGATAAAAAGATTAAAGAAATTAATAAATGACTAGATGAAGAAGTTAATGGAAATTTATCAATAATTGAAGGCAAAGAAAAAGAATTTTATAAAGCTATAAATGACGGTAATGATTTTTGATATGATCGAAATACAGGAAAAGTAATAACAACTAAAAAAGGTGAAAATCCAGATTGAAAAAATAACAAAAACTACTTATTAGAATTTAAAGGAATTACTAGACCTGAAAACTATCAAGTTGTTAATGCAAAAGAACCAACATATGATAATGCTAAAAAATTATCAAGTAAACTTGATTATGAAATCGATAACGAAAATAACATTATTTTTAGATATAAAACCGCTATTTATCAAGGAAAAAACCAAGAACATATCATTTCTACTAAAAATGGTTCATCAAATTTAGGCAAAAAAATTGATGAAGACACTGTAAACAAAATTGAAGAAATGAATAAAAAAGCCAAAGAAGAAACAACTTTTGACTACCCAAACAAGGAAAACACATATCTAGAAGATGCAGATATAACAAAAATAACTAAAAATATTCCCGATGGATATGAACTTGCTCAATATAAAGCTGTTAAAAATAAAGATAAAGAGTATTATGACATAACCATTATTTTTAAGTTAAAAATTAAAGGCACAAACATTACTATGCTTAAAAATGCATCTTATGTTATTAAAGGTTGAAAAAAAACAAAAGAAATTTTAGATTTTGAAGAAGAAGCTAGAAATAAAATAAGTGATGAAATAAATAAAACTAAAGTTTCAATTTTAGATGAAAAAGCATATCAACATATTATTAATCATAAAACAATTAATAATTTTGATAATAAACCTAACTTTAGCACTAAAGGATATGATAAAGATAAATATAATGTTGAATTAAAAGATGTTAAAGTTGAAGATAATTTAGGCAAAAAAATTGTTAAATTAACAGTTAAAATGTATGTAAAAAGCAACAAAGATATATTTGTTGAAAAAGAAATTTTAGTTGAAGATGAATATGCTAATGGCAAGAATTTTCATAATTTAAGCGAAGAAGAAATTAAAAACTACATTAAAAACGTAGTGAATAAAACAATTTTACATCCGAAATTTAGTAAAGACAAAACATATATTGAAAAATTAAATAATGGTAAAATCACAGATAAATCATTTTGAATTGATAACATCGACCATAATTTAAAATACAATTTTGGTTCGATATCAAAAGACGGGGATGATTATTATGTTGAACTTACTGCTTCTATTGCTAATTGACATAATAGTCCTTTTGTATTTAAAAAAACAAAAATTGATTTGTCTAAATTGGGAATAGATATTCTTAATGAAATGAGAAGAAAAAAAGGACAAGATCCTTTATCAGATGAATTTGCTCCAAGTTCAACAATTGATGAAGAAATAGAACCGGATTTATCATTAGATAAATTTAAAGACACTCCTGAAGATAATTATGAAGCAAAGTCTGCTCCTCAATTAAATGATGCTCTTAAAAAAATAGAACATTTATATGCTTGAGATCAAGAACAATATGATATTTTAAAAAATAATCCTGACAAAAAATTAGTTCAATTGTATAGAATTGACAAAACAAACTATACTAAAAAAGGAAACATGTATCTATTTAATACCAATAAAGCAATGAGAGAAGAACAAATAGTATATGTTTTCTCAAAACCTGAATTTAAAGGCAATAAATTAACTGTAAAAGTAACAGCAATTCCTCTTCAAGATTATAGTGCGGGTAAAATTGATATGGATAAAATTGCTTCAAAAAGAATTGAAGTTAAAAATGATAAATTTGGTAAAGATTTATATGAGCAATGACATAAATCTTTAAAATTAAATGCAGAAATTCAAAAATTAAATCCTTCTTATGATTTTAAAGATAAAGATAAATTGGCTTCTAAAGATATTAATGGTTGAGATTTTGAAAAAATAAAGGAACATTTAATAATTAATAATTTAACTAATAATTATAAAATTTGAAAAATTAATAAACCAAAGAACCAAAAAGCTAAAAGCCTAACACTTTATGTTTGTTACAAAAAAGATGATTTTGAATCAATCATTTCGTTTAAAATAGTAATTAATGGATTTTCATCATAATATAGAAAAAAATAATTCAAAATATATGGAGTTTAATTACTCCATATTTTTATTATTTGGTAAAATTTCAAATATGAAAAAAATAAATACATTTTTTATGTCTCTACCACTTGTTACATTACCAATAGTGGCTATTTCGTGTAAAGAAAACCCTCAAAAAAAAGAACCAACTGATAGTGAATTTTCAAAAATAAAAGAGAATTTTAAAAAATTAACTTTCATGGATACTAATGTATTTAAAGATACATTAAAATCTGACTTAAGTAAGTTGAAAGAATTTGATTCTACAACATTTTACCGTAACTTTTTATATAATGATGATATTAAAAAACGTTTATCTTTATTAAATATTAGAGATGATAGTGACTTTTGAAAAGGCATAAACAAAAATGAATTTGAAAAAAAATATAAGATTGTAACATTAGCCATCGATAATAAAGATAAAGTTAGTCTTACTTTTCAATTTGCTCTATTACCTAAAAATTCTGAATATAAATATAAAGGAAAAACTTATTTACATTATTTTTATTATTTACAACGCTTTTATCAATTAAAAGGGTTTAAAAACTTTGATAAAATCACTGAAAAAAGAAATAAAGATAAATCAATAATTAATTATGTTTCTATCACTATTTCTACTTTAGCAATAGTAGGACTTATTATTTACATTATTGTTAGAATCATTATTAAAAAGAAGAAGGGGATTAAGGATGTACAAGTTTATTAATGATAAAATGCCAATTATTTTCTCTGATGTTGATGGCACTTTGTATGATCATTCAAAAATTCCAAATCAACAAACAATTGAAGATATAAAATTTGCTAAAGAAAATAATGCTCATTTCAATATTTGTACAGGCAATCCTTACTTTGAAAGAATGCGTTGACTTACTAAATTAATTGATGTTGATTATTTAATTTCGTCATCTGGTGCACATATTATTGATATTAAAAACAATAAAACTATTTATTCAAAAAGTATTCAAAAATCAATTTTTAATAAAATATTAATTATAGCTAAATCAGAAGGAATTCAACTTTGTTTTTGAGATGAAAACAACTACTTTTTATTAAATAATTATTCATTATGAAATGATGAAATTCTTGAATATCATTTCACAAATGAAGCAACTAAAAAAATGTTTCCTCAAATTTATAATAATGAAGACATTTGTCCCTTAAAAGTTGAAATATATTCTAAAGCTTATAATGATGAAAAAAAAGTAAAAAAAGAATTAAATAATCTTTTCAACTTATTTAAAGACATAGATGACATCGATATAACTTTAACCTCTATAAACATTGAAATACAAGCAAAAAATGTAAATAAGGGTGAAGCAATACTATGGTTGCTAAAAAATGTTTATAATAATATAAATATTAATCAAAATGATATTATGGTAATTGGGGATAGTAATAATGATTATTCAATGATAATATTATCTAAGTATTCATATGCTATGGCTAATGCATCAAATTTAATATTAACAAGTGCTTCTTATTTTACAAGTTCGGTCGAACAAAATGGATTGGGTGAGGCTATAATAGATTATTTATATAGATTTAAAAATGTAGTAAAAAAATATTTATTGCATTAAAAAAGGAGAAAAAATGCCAACAAAAGAGCATTCGCAAACACTTAAATTGTCAGTAAAATCTAGCAAATTTTGACTTGATAAATTTGTTTATTTTGATAGTTTAAAAAATCAAAATACATCAAATGAATTAGTTGAAGAAATTACTGATAATGATTTAATTTCTAAACTTAAAATTAAGATTGTTAATACGTGCGATTTTAGGGAACTAGCATTAGTAATTAATGAATCATTATGTATCTTTACTTTCACTATGACATCATGATTTGTTTTTGACTTTAAAAAGGAATATGTTATTATCCCTACCAAAGAAATTAAATTTGATTCAATTAAATCAAGATTCAATGCTAATATGTCTATGGAAAATATTATGAATTATTTTCATGAACATAATCAAAAAAATTCAAATAGTGAAGAGAAATATCGTTTATTTTATAACATTATTTTAGCGAATGGAATGAAACTTTCATTTGAAATAACTCTTGATGCACTATATAAATATAATATTTATCTAAAGGAGGGTTTATTTTTTGATGTTGTTGATTGAAAAATAAAACCTACAAATGAAATTTCATGAATGGATATTCAAAAATATAAATATAAAGATGAATTAATTCAAGAAATTTCAAGTTTTGAAAAATATAAAAATAACCTTAGTTTTTTAGATGAAAATATTAATTATGTTTTAAAATCAGCAAAAAAATATGATTTTGATATAAATGATAGAGTTTCATCTAGATACAAACTTGAAATTTTGTTTCGAAACACTTATTATGATGAATTTTATGGTCGTTTTTGTGCACATGAAAATAATGATGAATATAATGATTCAAATAAATATGATGAAGATGAAGTTAGTCAAAGTGAATTTGAAGAATCATTAACTCAAATGGCTGCAGAATTATTTGCAAGTGCACAAGCAATGAATATACCAGTTGAAAAAATGCGTGATCATTTTGTCAAATCATATGATGATTTTATCGCAAACAGTCCTAGTCCAAAACTAGGCAAAGAAGCTTTTGAATATTTTATGAGCATTATTGATCAATTAATTGAAAAAGTAACACCTGATGAACGTGCTAAAATTAATGATAATAAGCACGAAGATGATTTTGATGATAATCCAATAAATTAAAATGAATAATACTTATTTTTTAAGAAACAAAAACATTGATTGCTTTGCTTTTGATTATGATGAAAATGAAAATAAATTTTCTAATTTTATTAAATTAGAAGGTTTTAATTTTTTACCACCAATTCTAAAAAATTCTGATTTAGAACAATTTCATAAATATCTTTTATTTAATCGAATGATACCAATATCAAGACCGAATTTTCAAAACATATTTTCAAAAAAAATATACTTAGAAAAACTATTTCAAACAAATTATTCATTAAATTTAGATGATACTTTGTGAATAACATCAAAAGAAAATTCAAATTTAAAATGAGAAGATATTAATTTCTTTTCAAATTTTAAAAACGTTTATTCAAACGAGATTTTAAGTGATAGTAAAAAAGTTAAATTTTATAATAATACATTAGGAAAATCACCTGATTTTTTTACAAATGGTGAATTACAAAAAACATGAATTAAAAGAGATAATGAAATAATACTTTTAAAATCTAATTCAAGATTTTCAACAAATATTCCATTAAATGAAATATATGCTGAATTTTTTGCAAATCAAATTGGTAAATTGTTTTTTAATGAAATACTTGATTATGATATTAATATATATAATGGCGTTTTAGTTAATGAATGTAAAATTTTTACAAATCAAGAGACATCATATCTTCCCTTTTCACAAATATTTAACAATAAAGATAACAATATTGAAAATTTTATTAAAAACATTTCCAATTTATATGGAAAAGATGATCTTGATGATTTAATGGTATTCGATGCTTTGATTTTAAATATTGATCGTCATTTAGGCAATTTTGGTTTATTAGTTAACTCAAAAACCTATCAAAAAATCAAAAATGCTCCGATTTTTGATAACGGAAAATCATTAATTTATGATTTTAATATTTATAAAGGCTCAATTGGTAAAAATTACATTAAAAATTATGCCAAGCATGCTTCCAAATTTTATAATAGTTTTGATTATCAACTTTTTGAACATGTTCAAAAAAGACATATAACTTGAATTGAAAAACTTGAAAAATTTTCATTAAAAAATCATGCTAAATTTCCATGTGACAAATTATATTTTAAGTGTGTTAAAAACTTAATTTCTAACCGAATAAAAGCATTTAAAATAATTTATGAAAACAAAGCAAAAGAAAATAATTGATAAGGAATATTATGGATAAAATTATTGTTAAAGGCGCAAAAGAAAATAATCTTAAAAATGTAAGTGTGGAAATTCCTCGTAATAAATTTGTTGTTTTTACAGGTTTAAGTGGCTCGGGGAAAAGTTCGCTTGCATTTAACACAATTTATGAAGAGGGTAGAAGAAGATATGTTGATAGTCTTTCAAGTTATGCACGTCAATTTTTAGGAGGGACTAAAAAACCTGATGTGGAAAGTATAGAAGGTTTAAGTCCTTCAATTTCAATTGAACAAAAAACAATTCATAATAACCCAAGAAGTACAGTTGGTACTATAACTGAAATATATGATTATTTAAGACTTTTGTATGCAAGAATAGGAAAACCATATTGTCCTACTCATAAACACGAAATTACTGCACAAAAACTTAAAGATATAATTGATGCTGTTTTTAAATATCCTGAAGGTGAAAAAATATATATTTTATCTCCAATTGTCATAAATGAAAAAGGATCACATCAAACAACTTTAATAAGGCTTAAACGTGACGGTTTTTTAAGAGTTAAAATTAATGATGAAATTTATAGCTTAGATAATGAAATTAATCTTGAAAAAAATAAGCGTTGAACAATTGAAATTATAATTGATCGTTTAGTTTTATCAAAAGAATTATATTCACGTGTTGCTGAAGCAATTGAAATTGCCTTAAATTATTCAAATGGTTTAGTTTCTATTGAAGCATTAGGCATAGATAAAAAAATGTTTTCAATTCAACATAGTTGTGAATACGGTGATTTTGATATGCCTAAAATTGAACCAAAATTATTTTCATTCAATTCGCCTTCTGGAATGTGTCCTAATTGTAAAGGGATTGGTTATTTACAAAAAGCTAGTTTTGATTTGGTTGTGCCTAATAAAAACTTATCAATTGATGATGGTGGAATTTTATACTATAAAAATTTAGTTGATAGTCAAAACTTAGAATGACAAGAATTTAAAACTCTTTTAGATTTTTATCATATTGATTCATCAATGCCTATAAAAGATTTATCAGAAGAAGAACTAAATATAATTAAATATGGTTCTTATGAGGAAATACCAATGATTAGAATTTCGACAAATGGAAACAAATTTGAATCAAAACGTCAACTTGAAGGAATTCTAACTAAAATTGAACGTAGATATTTAGAAACTATGTCAAATGAAGCAAGAAAATATTATTCAAAATATTTAACTGATATGCATTGTGATATTTGTCATGGTCAAAGAATCAATAAATATGCAGCAGCTGTAAAAATTAATGGTTTAAATATTTATGAACTATCTAATAAGTCAATTGAGGAACTTGAAATATTCATTTTAAATTTAAAACTTAATAAAACAGAAGAAGAGATATGTGAATTAATTTTAGGTGAATTAAAACATCGATTAAAATTTTTAATTGATGTTGGCTTAAAATATTTAACATTGAACCGAAAAGCTGAAACTTTAAGTGGTGGAGAAGCACAACGGATTAGACTTGCAACTCAAATAGGATCTAACCTAATGGGTGTTTTATATGTTATGGACGAACCTTCAATAGGATTGCATCAAAAAGATAATCAAAAACTTTTAAATTCATTACGTCAAATGGTTGATTTAGGTAATTCATTAATTGTTGTTGAACATGATGAAGAAACTATTCTTCAAGCTGATTATATAGTTGATATTGGCCCTGAAGCTGGAGAATATGGAGGAAACATTGTTGCAATTGGGACTCCTAATGAAATTATGGAAAATCCTAATTCCTTGACTGGTAAGTATTTATCTAATAAACTTAATATTGATATTCCAACATTTCGTAGGTCAGGAAATGGCAAGGTTTTAACATTAAAAAATGCTAAAACTAATAATTTACAAAACATTACCGTGGATTTTCCGTTAGGTAAATTTATTGCAATAACAGGTGTTTCTGGTTCAGGAAAATCAACGCTTGTAAGTGAAGAATTAGTTAGTGCTTTATCAAATTATCTAAATAATCCTATGTATGATATTCGTACTGATAGTCGTTTAGTTGGACAATATAACATTGATGCATTAATTTTAGTTACTCAATCACCAATTGGAAAAACTCCGCGTTCGAATCCTGCAACGTATACTTCATTATTTGATGACATTCGCGAAATATTTGCTAATACTGAAGATGCTAAAGAAAAAGGCTATACCAAGTCAAGGTTTTCATTTAATGTGCCCGGCGGAAGATGCGATAAATGCTCTGGTGATGGAACCTTAAAAATTGAAATGCATTTTTTACCTGATGTATATGTTACCTGTGATCATTGTGATGGAAAAAGATATAATCTTGAAACATTAGACGTTAAATATCATGGTAAAAGCATTAATGATGTTTTAGAAATGTCTGTTAATGAAGCATATGCATTTTTTATTAACAAACCTAAATTAAGAGACAAACTTGAATTATTACTGCAAGTTGGTCTTGGATATATTAAATTAGGACAATCTTCAACAACTTTAAGCGGCGGAGAAGCACAAAGAGTTAAACTTGCTACTTATTTACAAAAAAAACCAACAGGAAAATCATTATATATTTTAGATGAACCAACAACTGGTCTTCACACTCATGATGTTAAAAACTTGATTTCAGTTTTAAATAAAATTGTTGATAATGGAGATACTGTTATTGTTATTGAACATAATTTAGATGTTATTAAGTGTGCTGATCATATTATTGATTTAGGACCTGATGGAGGCTCAGGCGGAGGAAGAATAATTGCTTCTGGAACACCGGAACAAGTCGCAAAAAATTCAATATCATATACTGCTGAATTTTTAAGGAAAATATTAAAGTAATATATTATAATTAATTAAAATTAATTACAATAAGGAGAAATATCAATGAAAGATTGATCGGGAGTACAATTAAAAGTTGGTCCTTTCTATGTTTATTCTTTAACAATGATGATTGGAATGATGGCTGCTATTTTAACGGTTTGATATTTTTGGAAACGCGAAAAATATGCTTTAGAAACTTTAGGTATATTGGTGTTTATTGCCCTTCCAACCGCATTAGTTGGTGCTCGTATAGTATTTATAATTCAACAAATGATTGATAAACAGTGATCTACTGTTAAAAGATTTTGAGCAATTTGAGAGGGTGGACTTTCAATTCATGGTGGTGTTATTACATCAACTATATGTTGTGTTTTGTTTTTGTTGTTTTCAAAACAAGGCAAAAAAATTAGCATTAGAAAAGCAATGACAATTATTTTGCCTGCCGTTTTAATTGGACAAGCAATTGGTAGATGAGGAAACTTTGCAAACCATGAAATTTATGGTGGCATCATGTCTGAAAATTCATTAGCATTTAGAATATTATCTCCTTTAATTAGACAACATATGTATATTGGCGGAAAATATCGCCTTCCATTATTCTTATATGAATCAATTGCCAACTTAGTTGCTTACGTAATCATTGTTTGAATCCTTAATTTATATAACTGATTACGCCCTGGCACAACTGGTGGAATATATGTTTTATACTATGGAATTATTCGTTTAGGTATGGAACCATTACGTGATGGAAGTTATACAATTTATAAAGTTATTGCCTCACTTTATATAGTTACTGGTATTGCAATGATTGTGTTATTTGAATTTGTAATGAAACTTAACTTTAACGTTTATAAAATTCCTTTAACAAAATTTGAAAAATTAACAAATACATTCTATTTCATTGTTTATGAAGAAAAAAATCGTGCTTTACTTGAAAATGAAGAATGAGAAGAAAATAAGAAAAAATCAAAGAAAAACAAGAAAAATAAAGAAATAAAAATAAATAATAAAAATATTGAAGTTTTGGTATAAATATGAAAAATAAATATGATGTTTTAATAATAGGAGCAGGGCCTGCGGGTCTTACTGCTGCTATTTATCTTGCTAGAAATAATGTTAATGTTGCATTAATTGAAGCTAAAACTCCTGGTGGCAAAATATCTGAACAAAGTAAAATTGAAAATTATCCAGGATTTAATTCAGTTTCTGGTGCGGAACTTTCAATTTCAATGTTTAGTCAAGCTAGAGAAAATGGCGCTAAATTTATTATTGGCAAAGTTATATCAATTGAAAATAAAGATGAATTAATTAAACTAATTAAACTAGACAATGGATTATTATTAGAATCAAAATATTTAATAATTGCGACTGGCATGCAAAACATTATCCCTAAAGAAGTTATCAATATTGAAAAATTTAATAATAAAGGTGTTTCATATTGTGTTGTATGTGATGGACCTTTATTTAAAGATAAAGTTTGTGGAATAATCGGCGGAGGAAATAGTGCTTTCGAGGAAGGAAATTATTTATCTTCAATAGCCAAAGAAGTTCATATTTTTGTTCGTGATAAAATCATTGCTGAACAAAGATTGGTTGATAATGTTGAAAAACAAGACAATATTTTCATTCATAGAAATGCACAAGTTTTAAAACTTAACGGAACATCATCATTAGACTCTGCTGATGTTAATATTGAGGGTAATATTTTTAATATACCAATTAAAGGATTGTTTCCTTATATCGGATTTAAACCAGCTATTGATTTCATTGACCAAAACTTGCTTAAATTAGATAAGAAAAATTTTATAGTTGTTGATGAAAATATGGAAACAAATGTCCCAAATATATTTGCAGTTGGGGATATTATTAGCAAAAGTATTAGACAAATAACAACTGCAACGAGTGACGGAACAATTGCTGCAAAAATAATTAATAACCGAATTTAATAAAATAATAAAAATTAATATATAATAATTTTTGCATTTTGGAGGGGTAGCGAAGCGGCCAAACGCGGGTGGCTGTAACCCACTTCCTAACGGTTCGGGGGTTCGAATCCCTCCCCCTCCACCATTATGCCCCATAGCCAAGCGGAAAGGCAGCGGTTTTTGGTGCCGCCATTCGTTAGTTCGAATCTAACTGGGGCAGCCATTTCAAGAAATTGAACATTAAGCACTTAAAAAGTGCTTTTTTATTTTCGTATTTAAAGAAAATACATGTTTTAAAATATTTTGAAAATTATATAAATAGTACTTATAATAAGGTATTTTTTTGTAATTGTTTAATGGTATAATTATAAGGTGATGAAAAATAAAAGAAAAAACATTTATTTAATGTCTCTTGTTATGGTTGGGGGGGTTACCTCTGTATTAACATTGCCTTCACTTTCATGTAATAACATTGAACAAGAGATACTTAAATATATAAACAATATTATTGAAGATCTTGAAATCGATGCCCCTTTATATAAATATGCAAAAGATGTTACAAAAGATGACCTTAAATTTAAAGGTTTTAATAAAAACGATTGAGAAATTGATAAAGAAAATTTAAGCGTTATTAAAAATGGTAAAACATCAATTTTAATTAGATATAGGCTAAAACATAAAACTAAAAAAAATGTATTTTCAAAAATGGTATCCAGAATTATTACTGGATTTAAATTAGATTCTGAAGAAAATATAGATGAAGATAATATAAACAAAATAGCACAAGATGTAAAATTTGATTATATAGGATCAACACCAAAAACTGACGTATATCCAGCTGCGCTTAGAGATATACATTTTAAAGCAAAAGGATTTGAATTTAAAAAATATAGATGTGAAATTGTTGATATTGAAGCAAACAATAAAACCGGATCTGTATTAATTAAATATAAATTAATTAATAAAAATAATAATAAAGAAAGCATTGAATTTTTAAAATCAATTAAAGGATTTAAATCTGAAGGAGCAATTCCTCAAGAAGATATTGACAATTTAGCTCAAAAAACAATATTAGACTATGATGGAAATAAAGCTAATGTTTATGCTACATCAGTTTTGAATAATAAAATAACTGCAAAAAACTATGATGAAAGTAAATATGATTTTATCATTGAATCAATCGAAAATAAAAATGATGAATTAGGTTCATTAATTGTTAAATACAAATTAAGAAATAAAATTACAAGCAGCGAAAGCAAAGTTTGATCAAAAATTATTGAAGGCTTTCGTATCAAACAAAATAATGAAAACATTGATGAAATTGCTTCCAATGTAAGTTTGGATGCAGATCATTCTAAATTACCTTCACAAATTAAAAATGATGATATTTTTGCATCTAATTATGATTCAAGTTTATTTGATTTTAAATTAATATCAATAACTAATGTTAATGATATTAACGGTTCTTTAGTGGTTAATTATCAATTAATTAATAAAAAAACAAATAAAAAATCTGCAATAATTTCTAAACCATTGGATAAATTTGCTAAATCTCCAATTCAAAATATAAATGAAATTGCTAAAAATATTAATGTTTTTTATAAAGGGAATAGCCAAGATAAATTGCCTTCTGAGGTTAATGATTTAGAATTTGAAGGTTCAAATTTTGATAAAAATAAATATAAATTAGAAATAATGTCTTTAACTAATGTTAATGATAAAAACGGAACACTTGAAGTCAAATATAGATTAAGAACTATTGATAATTCTGAAATATCAAGCATATTTAGTAAAGTTGTTTCAGGATTTAAAAAAGATAATAATTCCTCTCCAAATCCTTTAACTAAATCAAAAGTAAGATTGGCACATTGAAATGTATGTAATTTTGGTGATGGAGCAATTACTGAAAATCAAGCGAAAGCAAAAGCTATTGCTTCTGTTATACATAATCAAAAATATGATGTTGTAGGCCTTACGGAACTTGATGGATTAAATGTTGCACCACATTTAGCTGATTTATTAAATGAAATCGAAAGAAAAAATCATACAGGAAATGTTTGAAAATACGTAAATGGTGATTATTCACAAGGTCCAGGTTCTTCTCCATCTCAAGCGCCTAGCGGAGATAAAGCTGCATCATTTATTTATAAAGAAAACATAGTTAGACCTAAACCATTTAAAGATGGAAAAATTGGTAAATTCTATGACGGAACTTATTTTGAAAATAAGTTTGGGACTTCTGGCACATATGCTTCTGAGTATAAGCGTCCTCCATTTTGCGTAAGATGAGAGTCTGTACTAAATGGATTAAAACATGTTGATTTCACATTTGGAATATCTCATTTTGATGGACCAGGAGTTAAGGCCGAAGGTGAACGAGGAGTAAAAGTTGGTAGAAAAACAATTGGTTCATTGGAAGCTAATGAGGCTTGAAATATTAAAAATATGTTTAAATGATTAAAGGACCAAACAGATGGCGATGACGATTTAATATTTCAAGGTGATACAAATATTCCAAAAGGTTCTGCAGATGATGCATTTGGTTTGAATTCAAACGAAAAAATGATTTTGGATGAATCATCTGAAAATTATTCATCTTTAGGAAAATCAATTGGAAAGTATGCGCAACCATATGACAAAATAATTCATAGTTCTAATTTAAATGCATCTAATGGTAAAGTTTATAAATTATGAGATTTTCCTAAGCAAGATATTTTTCAATGAGCAACAATTAAATCTTTAGATCAATGAAAAAATTGATGCACTGAAAATAGTAAACCATATGGTTCAACAACGCATGCATTATACAATTATGTTTCTGATCATTGCCCAATTAGTTATGATCTAGAACTAGATTCAAGTGATACAAAATAATCAAAAAATAGGCTAAAAAAGAGCTTATTTTTTTATTTAATAAAAATTAATTAAAAAAAATATAAAAATATACAATTTTTAATATGTATAATCACAATGAAATAGAAAAAAAATGACAAAAATATTGAGAAGATAATAATACTTTTAGAACCACAAATGTTCATAATAAAAAAGCTTATATTTTAGATATGTTTCCATATCCCTCTGGAGCAGGATTGCATGTTGGACATTTAGAAGGATATACAGCTACTGATATAATATCTCGTTTTAAGCGTTTAAATGGGTATGATGTATTACATCCTATTGGTTGAGATGCATTCGGTCTTCCTGCTGAACAATATGCTTTAAAAACAGGTAATCAACCGGCTGAATTTACTAAAAAAAATATAGATAATTTTAGAAGGCAATTAAAATCAATGGGTTTTTCATATGATTATGAAAAAGAAATAAATACCACCGATCCAAATTATTATTATTGAACTCAATGAATTTTTAAAGAATTGTATAAATCTAATTTAGCTTCAATTGAATCTGTTGATGTTAATTGATGTGAAGGATTGGGAACAGTTTTAGCTAATGAAGAAATTATTGAAAAAGATGGTATAAGAGTTTCTGAACGAGGAAATTATCCTGTTGTTAAAAAGCCAATGAATCAATGAGTTTTAAAAATAACTAAATATGCTGATGAATTATTAGAAGGTTTAAATGAAGTTGAATGACCTGCGAATATAAAAGCATTACAAACGAATTGAATTGGTAAAAGTGAAGGATATAATGTATTTTGAAAAATCAAAAATTCAATAAATAGTATTACAACTTTTACAACAAGACTTGATACACTTTATGGTGTTTCAGCAATTATTTTAAGCCCTGAACATCCTTTAGTTTCAAAATTGACAACACAAACATTTCGAAAAATAGTTGATAAATATATTGAAAATTCTAAACTAAAAACCGAACTTGAAAGAACACAATTAATAAAAGATAAAACAGGTGTTTTTATTGGATCATACGTAACTCATCCTTTGACTAAAAAAGATATTCCAATTTGAATTGCAGATTATGTTTTAAATTCTTATGGTTCTGGTGCTTTGATGTTAGTACCGGCTCATGATAAACGTGATTATGATTTTGCCATTAAATATAATCTTAAAATTACTTCTGTCATCGATTCATCTGAACCTCTTCCTTATTTAGGTGATGGTAAACATATTAATAGTGATATTGCTAATGGTGTAAAAAACGATACAGCAACTGAAAAAATATATAATGCATTAACAAAATTAAGGCAAGCACGTAAAACAAATAATTATAAATTAAGAGACTGAATATTTTCTCGTCAAAGATATTGAGGCGAACCGTTTCCTGTTCTATATGATGAAAACAATAAAATTTATTTAGTTAAAGAATTAGTTAAACTCCCTGAAACTAATAACATTAGACCATCCGGCACCGGAGAAGGGCCTTTAGCTAATATCGAATCATGGATGAACGTAAAAGTTGGTAAGAAAATTTATCATCACGATTCTAACGTTATGCCTCAATGAGCAGGTTCAAGTTGATACTATTTAGCATACATACTTAAAAATCCTGATGGTACGTATTGTGATTTAAATTCAGAAGAAGGAAAAAAACGTTTAGAAGAATGATTACCAGTTGATTTATATATTGGTGGTCAGGAACATGCAGTTTTACATCTATTGTATGCTAGATTTTGACATAGATTTTTATATGATAAGCAAATTTTACCAATAAAAGAACCATTTAAAAAATTGATTAATCAAGGATTAATATTAGGAACCGATGGACAAAAAATGTCAAAATCATTAGGGAATGTTATTAACCCTGATGAATTAGTCGAACAATATGGAGCCGATTCTTTAAGAGTTTATGAAATGTTTATGGGACCATTAACAGAATCTAAATCATGAAATATTGATTCTTTAAGTGGAATTAGAAAATGATTGGATAAAGTTTATAATCAAGTTACATATTTCGTAGATCCTAAAAATATTGATATTTCTCATAAAAATAAAGAATTAGAAAGCAATATTAATGAACTTATTAAAGATGTTAACGAAAACCTTGAATTATATAAATTTAATATTATTATTAGCAAACTAATGGTTTTTATTAATTATTTATCAACATTAACAAAAATAAATTCAATTTCAATAATTAAAAAATTTGTGATTATTTTAAGTTTATTCGCTCCACATTTAAGTGAAGAATTATTATCAAAATTAAATGAAAAACCAATTCATCTGCAAGAATGACCTTTCTTTGAAAAAAATAAAATCATTAGGAAAAATGCTATTGTTGGAATTCAAGTTAATGGCAAATTAAGAGGTCAACTTGAAATATCGCCTTCATGAAATGAAGAAGAAATATTTTTACAAGCTATGGCTTTAGAATCAGTTGCTAAATGAATAGAAGGCAAAAATATAGTTAATAAGATATATAAAGAAGGCAAAATAATAAGTTTAATAACTGATTAAATAAAAAAAAGTATAAAAAAATTAGGAGAATGACTTCCTAATTTTTAATTATTTTGCAGATTTTTTAGATTTTTCTAATAATTTATTAAATCTTTCAACACGGCCACGAGCTTTAGCAGTTGATCTATTTCCAGTGTAAAAAGGATGACAATTAGAGCAAATATCTAAATTAACTTTTTCTGCTGTTGATCCAAATTTATGTTCAGTACCACATGATGTACATGTTGCAGTGATTTCATGATATTTTGGATGAATATCTTTTTTCATATTTTAATTGCTCCTCATCAAAATTCTTTAAAAATATATGTTTATTTTAACATATTTATTTTAAATTTTCTCATTTTCAATTTAAGATTTCAGGCATGTCGTAACCATATTCACGGACATATTTAGTATGTTCATCCATTTTTTTATTAATTTTATTAATAAATGTTTTAGCTTCAGATTTATAGACTGCTTTTGCAATGCTTTGTGCAATATGAAAGCGATCCATTTGACTTAAAAATCTAATGTCAAAGCTTGTTGTGATATCACCATTTTCACGGTATCCATGCACTATTAAATTGTGATTTTCTCTTGAGAAGAAAATATCCCTAATTAATCCTTCATATCCGTGGAATGCAAAGATTATTGGTTTATTTGTTGTAAATACTTTATTAAACTCAGCATCGCTGATACCACGTGGATCAATTTCTTTTGTTCTTAATTTTAATAAGTCTAAAACATAAACAAATCTTATTTTTAAATTACTAAATTCTTTATTAATTATGCTTATGGCAGCAAGTGCTTCTAAGTTAGGTTCAACTCCAGAAGCTACAATTACAACATCGGGTTCTTGATTTGTTTTTACATTTGAAGCTCAATCAATAATTTTATATCCTTTTTCAATCATTTCATTTGCTTCTTTAATTGAGTAGAATTGTTCCCTAGGTTGTTTTGAAGTTACAATTAAATTAATTAAATTACGGTCAGTAAATGCTTTATTCATCGTTGCAAGCAATGTATTAGTATCAGCTGGTAAATATTCTCTAATTAATTCAGGACGTTTATCAGCTAAATGTCCTAATATTCCGGGATCTTGGTGTGTATATCCATTATGATCTTGTTGAAAAGCAGTTGAAGTTGCAATTACATTCAATGAAGGATAATCATTTCTTCATTTTAATTCATTAGCTTTTTTTAATCATTTCATATGTTGAGTTAACATTGAATCAACAACTCTTAAAAATGATTCATAACTTGCAAAAAATCCATGTCTTCCAGTTAATACATATCCTTCTAGAAAACCTTCCATTTGATGTTCAGATAATTGTGAATCAATAACTCTTCCAACTGGTGACATTCATTCATCTAATGTTTTAGAAATAGGTGCTAACCATTGACGGTTTGTAACCTTAAATACTTCATATAAACGATTTGATTTAGTTTCATCAGGACCAAAAATTCTGAAATTATCTGGATTATCTTCAATTATTTTTGCAAGATATTTACCAAACTCAATCATGTCTTGGGCTTTAATTTGACCAGGCTTTTCAAATGATAATGCAAATTTAGTTCAATCATTTAAAATAAGTTCTTTAGGGTTTATTCCTCCATTGGTGATTGGATTAATTCCCATTCTTTTATTTCCAATAGGTGCTAATTCTTTAATTTCAGATAATATTTTCCCATTTTCGTCAAACAATTCTGATGGTTTATATGACAATAATCATTTTTCAAGTTCATCGATGTGTTCAGGTTTTAGCGCACTAACAGGTAAAGGAACTTGATGGGCTCTAAAACTTCCTTCAATTGCTTCATTATTTCAAGTTTTAGGGCATGTTCAACCTTTAGGGGTTCTAACTATCATCATTGGCCATTTAGGCATTGTAGCATCAATTGCTTTATGTTTTCTCGCTTCTTTTTGAATTGATAATATTTTTTCAATTACTTTATCTAATTCTTTAATCATTAGTGCATGCATCTTTAGGGGATCATCACCTTCAACAAAATAAGCTTCTCAACCCATTCCTGAGAAATAATCAGATAGTTCTTTATTTGTTTTTCTAGCTAATATTGTTGGGTTTGATATTTTACCACCATTCAAATGAATTATTGGTAAGATAGCTCCATCATTTACTGGGTTAATAAATACATTTGAAAATCAGCCAGAACATAATGGCCCAGTTTCCGCTTCACCATCGCCTATTATTGTTGCAGCAATTATATTTGGATTATCTAGTATAGCACCAACAGCATGACTTAGTGAATAGCCTAATTCTCCACCTTCATGGATTGATCCAGGTGTTTCGGGCGCAGCATGACTTGCAGAACCTCCAGGAAATGAAAATCTTTTGAATAATTTTTTAAGTCCACTTTCATTTTCTTTTATTTCTGGATATAGTTCTGAATATGATCCGTCAAGATATGAATTAGATATCATAACTTGTCCACCATGACCAGGCCCTTCAATGTAAAACATATTTAAATCATATTTATTTATTACTCTATTTAAATGTGTGTATATAAAATTTTGACCAGGAATTGTTCCTCAATGTCCAATAGGGTATAATTTAACGTCTTCAGAAGTTAATTTATTTTTCAAAAGAGGATTGTTTCTTAAATAAATTTGCGCAACACTTAAATAATTAGCGGCTCTAAATCATTTATCCATTCTTTCAATATATTTTTTATCATTATAATTATTTTTTTTCATAAATTACTCCATATTTTTAATAATAAAGTGTATAAATATTTTACATTAAATGTTGAAAATAATTATTAGTTCATAGTTAGTTAAATTTATTAAGATTTATATATTAATTATTTAAAAATAACATTTTTAAATTAAACTAAAATTTTCACTAAAAACTTTAAAAAATAGGATGAAAAAATGCATATTTTTTTAATTTTTAATACATTTTTTTATTCTATATTTATATATTTAAAATGCTATAATTCTATATAAAGCAAAGGAAAAATATAATATGTATGAATTAAAAGAATGCGATCACAATGTAATAAAATTACATGGGAAAAACTTTTCCGAAGAAATTCAATATTTTTTAACAAAAAATAAAATGACACAAAAAGAATTAGCAACAAGACTTGGGATTTCAACTAAACATGTTAATTCTATTTTAAATGACGAAGTAGTTGATGTTTCTGTTTCGGTTCTTGAAGGACTTGAATATGCTTTTGGAATTCCTGCAGGACTTTTAACTAAAATTTATCATAAATATACTAATATTCGCATGGTAGAAGAAAATAAAAATATTAAAGCAGATTTAAATGCTTTTGGAATTGATTTTCTTATTGAACATCCTGAACTTTCAATCCCATTTGGTATTACTATCGATGAAAACATGGATTTATATTTAAAATTAATGCGATTAAAAAAATTTTATGGCGTTTCTAATCTAAATAATTATCGTGATTATTTATTTGAACATGTTTTAGCTGAATCAAAAAAATATCTTGACAAACCTAATTTTTATATATGAATTAGATTTTGTGAATTATCTGTTGATAAATTAAATGATAATGTTGGTATATTTAGAAATTCTGTATTTGAATTATTAATGAAAAAAGTTTTGAATATAATGAGTAATGAAAATATTACATTTAGTTGAAAAATTAAATTAATTAGAAAATTTTTATTACAAAAAGGCATTGTATTAGTAACTAAACATTCAATTAATAACAATTTAATTAGAGGAATAACTATTAAAAAAGGAAGAAAAAGATATATATTTCTTTCTGATGTATTTCATTCAGAACCATTTATCTTTTTTGCACTTTTACATGAATTAGTACATTGTTTTTTTTCTGATTATGATGAAGAAAATATTGATAAAAAAGTAATATCTGAATATAAAAAATGAGAAGAAATCACTCAAAGTAATTATAAACATATATATGATGTAATAAATTATTACAATCAAATTCAAATTTTGACGAGGAAAAATAAATTAGATTCTTTAACTAAGAAAACTTTATTTGAAACTTTAATTGATAAATATGATTTTGTTTCATTTGAAGATGAGGAAAATGAAAATGCATAAAGCGCCAATTAGAAAATATTACAATGAATCTGAATATTTCATTGATAAAATCAATAAGAAAATAATTCTCGATTCAAAATTTCACAATAAATTATTGTTAAACAAAAGAAAACCTTTTGGATACAAAAAAATTACAGGAACTGCATTAGGTGATATTTTAATGGTTGATTCATTTAAATCTGAATTTGCTGCCTATGCAAGATTATGTGGACTTCAAATGCCAATTTTAGATCCTAAATACATTAATGCTGGAGTTATCCTTGAACCTAAAATATTAGAAAAAGTTGAGCAATCATTAGGCGAAAAACTTAAAAGATTTAATGCTCAAGAATATCAATATGATTATTTTAAAGAAAATGAGATATTTGGTGGATTGCCGGACGGATATGCTGAATCACGAAAAAAAATTATTGAAATAAAAACAACAAATGAAAAAAATTACGAATATTGAACCACAAAAAACATACCAATTGGATATATTAAGCAAGCTCAACTATATACATATTTAATGGGAGCTAAGACTTTTTCAATTGTTGCAATTTTTTTGAAAAATGAAGATTATGATGATCCCTCTTCGGTTGATGTTGATAAAAGAATTATTAAAAATTTTGATTTTCCCTTAAATATTAATCAAGTTAAAGATGATATGGAAAAAGCAAAAGAATGATATGAAAAATATACAAAAACTGGCTACAGTCCTCAATATAATGAATCAATTGATTCAGATTTATTAGAATATTTAGAATGTAAAAATAGTAGTGAATGAGAAAATTTATTTAATAAATGAATTAGTTTAGGAAAAGCGACACCTATAAATGATTAAGCTTAATTTTTATACATATACCCATTTTTTTAAATATGTAAATTATCACCCATATTTTATTTTTTATCATCCAAATAACAATGAAATATTTGACGAAGATGAAAATGAAGAACAAAATTTAGATTTATTAAATTTTAAATTAGAATATTTTGAGCAAAAGCTTGATAATTTTGTTTTTGATAATTTTGATGATTCATTAAGAAAAGAATATCAAAAAATTGAACTATATGAAGATAAGACTAAATTTATAAAAAATAAATTAACAACAATTTATTCAAGAAAAATTTCTATTCATGATTCAATATGAAACGATTTAAATAATTATGAACAAATTTTATTATCGAATACAATGATTGAAAATTATATTGAAGATGTTATTAAAAATTTAATTAAATATTTTGTTAATAAAGGCTTTAAAAATGAAGAAATATTAATTCTTTCTAAAAAAAGTTCAAAAGATTTATTAGTTAAAAATACTATAGATGCAATTAAAAACAAAAAATATAAATTAATAATTAATCCTTGCTTTGAATATAAAAATGTAATTGCTAAACCTGCATTTATTGATATAACTAATGAAACAGTTGGCGATATTGTCTATTCATCAAAAACTACTATTGAATCTCAATTAAAAGCAGCTTTTAATATTAATGTCATTAATAATAGCTTAAAGGAAATACGAATTAAAGAATATTTAATATGTAAATTAAAAAATCATGAAAATATTTTTTATTATAAAAAAGGAATAAATGAATATGATTTAATTTCAAAAATTTCAAAAACAAAAGATAAACCAAAAATTGAAAATGAAAAAAATGCAATAGACATAATAGAAAATATAAATATATATTCACAAAATTTTAATAATTTTGTAGATTTAGTAAATGATGATAAGAAAATTGATGAAATAATTAGAAATAAAATAAGTATTCCTTCCGAAGATAATAATTTACTTGATTTTAAATATAAAGATAAATATAAAATAGTGAATCAAATTGCTAATATGTTTAATCCCGAATTAGCTTTAGCGGGAACATCATACATAAAAATATATTATAATGTTGCTAAAAAAAATGAAAATCATAAAGAAATTATTAATTTTTTTAGTAATGAAGAATTAATTCATGTTAATGAAAAATTTAATTTAGCAAAAAATGAAGCAAAAACAAATACTTTTGACATTTTTTTTGATAAAAATAAGAATAAATATTTTGTTTGAATGGATTTTGAAGGTTTTACTTCAACTTTTCCTATTATGGATTATCATAAACCATGACTTCAATTAATTTCACAAGTTTCAATTGTTAAAACAAAATGAGATATTAAAACTAATAACTATGAAATATTTCATTCTAATGATTATGTATATGATCCTTTGCATTATTCACATGATATTTTGATACAAATAATTAATGATATATATGACAAGAATGCAAATGCTTATGTTGTTTATAATAAAGGATATGAACGTGCACGTTTAACTGAAATTAAAAATTATTTGATGTTATATTTCAATAATGATTCAAGTGATAAATACGATTCTAAATTTAGAGAAAATATTTTTAATAAAATCGATGAAATAATTGTGAAAATTTTAGACTTGCAGGATTTTACATATATGAATAATCCTAAAGATTTTATGAAACCTTTAATATCAATTGGATTTACAAAAGGAAGATATAGCATTAAATTATTTGAAAAATTTATAACCAAATATAACATTGATATCAAAAATAAAATTATCCCATATGCAAATTTAGATGTTCAAAATGGTGCTATGGCACTTGAACTTGCAAATTTACGAGCAATTAATAGAATCGGTGATTTAGAATGATTCAAAAAATGTGAAGATTTAAAATTATATTGTCATAATGATGTAATTGCAATGATTATGCTTGGAGAATTTATTTGAAAATGTTGAAACAATAGAATAGAAATAAATAATAAATTTGAATTATATATGAATGAAAAAAAATAGGAAAACTTTAGGAAATTACACTGCTAAAATGTGGTGTAATTTTATTATATGAATAAAAATCGAGGAATGTTACTTGAAACTATTATTAATCAGACGAATTCATTTTACATTATCAATAATATTTGTTTGATTCATAAAAAGAATTTAGATATTAAATTTAGTTCGGTAGTACTTAAAGATAAAAAATTAGTGGCAAAAGATGCAAAAATAACTAATAAAAGTACAGTGGATTATTATGGACTTTGAAAAGGTAAATTTTTAGCATTTGAGGCTAAATCAACTGAAGATAAATCTTTTTCATTTTCTAATATTAAGTTACATCAGACTGAATATTTATCATTGGTTCAAAAATTTAACGGTATAGCTTTTTGAATAATATATTTTAAGATTCAAAATGAATTTATTCTAATTAAACATAGTAAAATGCTTGAAGTCTTAGGACAAAATAAAAAATCCCTTGATTTCAATCAAGCCATTTCAATTGGAACTAAAGTGACTTTGATGTATCCAGGAATTTTAGATTATATTAGCGTATTAGAAAATTAAGTTTAATTTCTATTAACTTGTGCTTTAAAAACATCAGCAAATTTGAATTTAGGTTCAACTTTAGCTGGAACTGTAATTCTTTCTTTGGTAAAATGGTTTAATCTTTCCTTTTCAGGTTTTACAACGGTTGAAAATCTTCCAAATCCAGAAATTGAAACAACTTCTCCATTAGCAAGTTCTTCAGCAATTAAGCGTTGCATTTCATCTCATATTTCTTCAATAAGAACTCTAGTGTGTCCAGTTGTTTGATTAGCTTTATCTATTAATTCTTTTTTATTCATATTTTGCCTTTCTATAGTTAGTAAAAATAATAATAAACAATTATATTATATATTGCTAGTTATTTTTTGGAATAAAATTTAACAAATCAATTAATATTTTGTTTGGGTTTTCATTTAGAAATATTATTTTATACAATGCTGAAATGATTGGTAATTCTAGTTTTTTTAGTTTAATTATATTTTCATATAACATCTTAATTGATTCAACACCTTCAATTGTTATTTGTGAATAATTATTGTTTTTTAAAAAGTTTTTACCATATGTATAATTTCTTGATTTTGGTGATGTTGCCGTTAAAATAATGTCGCCTAAACCTGTTATTTCATATGCAGTATTACGGTTTCCGCCACAATATACAATATATTTAATCATTTCTTTAATAGCGTAAGTAATAAAAGATGCTTGAGTGTTTATGTTATATCCAATAGCCTCAAGCATTCCGCTTGCGATGGCAATAATATTTTTATAAATAGATCCAATAATTGCACCTTTTTCATCATTTTGAGGTATAACGTGGAAATAGTTATTTTCAAAAATAGCTTGAACTTTTAGTAAATTTTGATAATTTTGTCCTATTGCTGCAACATAAGTAATTTGTTTTTTAACAATTTCAGTTGCAAAAGATGGTCCTATTAATGTTATAACATCAACAACATTTTCATTTTTATTAGCAATAATTTTTAATTCATCATGTACTGTGATAAATTTTTTAGGTCAAAAACCTTTTGCTACATTTATGATTATTGCTTTTGACTTTAAATTCAATAAAATATTTTCAAAAACAGCTGATAAAAATTTTGTTGGAACTGCTAAAATAATATAATTTACATCAATTAAAGCTTCTTCTAAATTTTGTGTTGTGTTAAATTTATTTAATTTTAAATCATTAAAATAAGCTTTATTTTTTCCATTTTTTAAATCATTTAATTCAGATTCATTAATTCCATATATTATTACATTATTTTTGTTATCTGTCAAAACGTTTCCGCAAGCACTTCCCATACCACCACTACCAATAATTGCAATTTTATTCATATTAATCATCTCCATTTTTATTTTTTAATATTAATTCTATAGGTGTCCCTGAAAAATTATAATTTTGTCTTATTTGATTTTCGATGTATCTGAGGTATGTAAAATGAGCTAATTTTTTATTATTAACAAATAATAAAAAAGTTGGAATTTTTGCTTGTACTTGTTTGATAAATTTTATTGATAACCTGTGTCCGTTAATTGAACTTGCTGGTTTTATTATTTGAGCGGTAATAATTAATTGATTTAATTGGTTTGTGTTAATCATTCTTGAAATATTTGTTTTAACTTCAAAAATTAAATCTTTTAATTTATTAATCCTTTTATTATTTAAAGCTGAAATAAAAACTATAGGGGCTCAGTCTACAAATTTTAATTTTTTTAGTAAATCTTTTTTGTATTTATCCATTGTTTCAGAGTTTTTATCAATTAAATCTCATTTATTAACAACAATAATTAATGGTTTTTTTTGCTCATATGCTAACCCTATGATATTTTGTTGAAATAATGTAACATCTTCAGTTGCATCAAGGATTAATAAACATAAATCAGCCTCTTCAAGAGAGTTATTTGCTCTAATAAGTGAATAATGTTCAATACTATCCAATAATTTTGATTTACGTTTAATACCTGCTGTATCAATAATTTCAAATTTTTCATTATTAATGGTAATTATACTTGAAACTGAATCACGTGTAGTTCCTGCTATATTGCTAACTATTGATCTATTTTCATTTGTTAATAAATTTAAAATAGTGCTTTTACCAACATTAGGTTTGCCTAAGAGCGTAAGCTTAAAAATATTTTCTTGATTATTTTGATTTTCATTTATATTAAGATTATTTAAAACTTCATCTAATAAATTGCCTATACCGTTTCCATGTATAGCACTTATTGGAAAAATATTTTCATATCCTAATTTATAAATCGATGGTTCAATATATGTTTCTCCATCAAGCTTATTTATTGCCACAATAATTTTTTTACCACTTTTTCTTAACAAATCTGAAATATAATAATCCTCAGTGGTTAATTCTTCTTTACCATTTAATATAAAAATGATTACATTAGATTCATCAATTGCTATTTGTGCTTGAACTTTAATAAGTTTTTTAAAGTCGTTTTCTTCAATTGTTATTCCACCAGTATCAATTAGTTTAAATTTATGTCCAGATCAATATGCTTCTTCATAAAGTCGATCACGAGTAACACCAGGTTCATCAAAAACTATTGATTTTCGCTTGGAAATTATTTTATTAAATAAAGTACTTTTACCAACATTAGGTTTACCTATTATTGCAACAACATTTTTCATTTATGATTCCTTAATTATAGCTAATACCTTATTATAAATAATTTCAAAATTTTCTTCAACTGACATATCGGTAGTATCAATTTCTACGCTTCCTTCACTTACTTTTAAAGGATCATTTTTTCTTGACATGTCTGCATGGTCTCGTTCTTTAATTGAAGTTAATATTTCGTTATAATCAGATTTAATTCCCATTTGAACATTTTGATTATGTCTTCTTTTTGCACGAATTTCAGGAGAAGCT
Organism: Metamycoplasma faucium; assembly: GCF_045160055.1. Taxonomy (GTDB): domain Bacteria; phylum Bacillota_I; class Bacilli_A; order Mycoplasmatales; family Metamycoplasmataceae; genus Metamycoplasma; species Metamycoplasma faucium. The sequence continues at coordinate 504,261 of NZ_CP088155.1, forward strand.
CACATGAAAAATTTAGCCTCAGCATTTGGCAAGATGCGATAAGTTGCATCGCGTCCATCAACAATGATTCCTGAGTTTTTTTTGCTATATTCTTGAATAAAATTGTTAATTTTTTCACGCAATGGTTGATATTTAGCAATTATTGAAGCTATTTTTGAAACTTCTTCTTCTCTAATTTCTTTCGTTATATTTTTTTTGTTATATAAAATTGTTTCATCTTCTAATATTTCGATTAATGAAAAATCGGTTGAAGAAATTATATTTTTAGATATGTTGGGGTCAATGTTTTTTTGAATTATATTATATGCAACAATTCGATAGAAATTTCCACTGCTTAAAAATTTATAATTTAATTTTTTAGCAAGCATTTTTGAGATAACAGATTTTCCTACGCCGCTAGGTCCATCAATAGCAATATTAATTCTTTTTTCGTTTAGCATTTTTGTTATCTCCTTTTATTTCAATTTTGTCAAGTTCAGGATATTTTTCAAGTTGTTGTTTTAATAATTTTATAGAATTTTCAATATCTTCATCAAAATTAAAATATTTATCAATATTAGGTTCTTGATTGTTAATTTTTTCAACTTCTTCAATTCTTTTGATTAGATTTTTTATTTCATTATTTTCATTTATTGCAATTGGTTTTTCATCTAAATTTATTTTTTTAAAATCAAGTGAAAATTCACTTTCATAATAAGTTTCAAAATCTTTGTCTAAGTTTTGACTTTCGAATTTATCAAGATTGAAAAAATTTCTAATATTATTGATTTTTTTTAAATATTTTGATTCTCGTTTTTCAAGTTCTTTTTTAGTTTTAGCATCAAAAATATTATTTTTTTTATCAAATGACATTATATATCCTCAATAGTAAGAATTCAACGTTTTTGATTATGTTTTGTATTATTTTTTTTGTTTTTATAACAAAAATCAATTGTTAATGAATTCAAACCTTTGTTTGGGTTTCATTCTACATATTTATATGCATTATCTTCTTCATCTTTTTTTAAAGACCCAAGATATTTATCAATTTCATATTCTGATTGTGGATATGTTAAAGGATATGTGTTTGCTTCCTTAAAAATTTCTTTAAATAGATCTCATATTTCTTTTCTAAAATCATCACTTGCAAATCATTTGTCGCCTTTGGTATCATTAGGATCCTTACGTTTCCTAATTATTTGCTTGAATTTTTCAATATTATTTTGAATTAAGTTATTTAATTTTTCATTATTTGATAGTTCTTCAGAAGATAAATTTAATGGAACTTTTTGCTTTGATTTAAAATAATATTTAGATCTTGGCGTACCTTTTATTTTATTAGATTCAAAACCTCCATCCATATTTTTATAATTAAGGGTTACTTCATAAGTTATTTCAAATGAATTATCATCATATTTTTTAAGATCTAAATATTTAAAATTAATTTGCTTTTGATCTAAAAAAGATAAATTATTGGAAATATAAGTTGAAATAAATTTATGAATATCAAAATCTTCACCATTTAACATTTTATTTTTATTTAATTCATAATTTTTAACTATATTATCAATAAGTTGATTTAGCATTAAATTGCTACTTAATTTAATGCCTTTAGCTTTATTTTTAAATTCAGACAAAGTGATTTTTGTTTTTGTGCTTATTTTGCTATTTTTAATTGCAAAATAAGTTGCTCCAGCAACTGTGCTTACTAATGCAATAGGGGTGATCAACCAAAAAATAAGCTTTCTACGTTTTATTTTTTGAATTGATTTTTTAAATGCCGAGTTTTGCTCTAATAAATCAACTTCTACTTCTTTTTTCATAGTTTTAATTTTACATTAATAATTAAATAAAAAAAGCATTATTTTGCTTTTTTGCGGAAGAATCTTCACTTATTTGGTTTTGAATCTTTAATATTTTTTACATAACGACATGCAGGAAAATTTGAGCATCCAATGAATTTTTGTTTTTTCAATTTTGTATATCTATATATTAAATCACTGCCGCAATTTGGACATTTTTCATTAACTAATTCTTGAGGTAATATGCTTATTTCAATAGTTTCAGTTGCTCATTCATAATTTACATTGAATTTATCTCAAAAATCTTGTAGCAATTTTTTATAATCTTGTTTTCCATCACTAATTTCATCTAAAACTTCTTCAACCTGTGCTGTATATTCTTCATTTATAGTTTTTGGAAAACCATTGATAAGTTTTTCAAGAACTGTTTTTCCAAATTCAGTCGGATGTAAAGTTTTATCTTCATGTGTTTCAACAAATAATCTTTTTTTAATAACACTAACTGTAGATGCAAATGTTGAAGGTCTTCCAACTTTAATATCATCTAGTTTTTTAATCAAGGAACCATCATTATATCTAGCAGGTGGTTGAGTTTGTTTATCTAATCTTATATATTCGTTAACATCTAAATAATCACCAATTTGATAATTAGGAATCGAAGAAGGCATTTCGGGATAACCTAATACTTTATAATATCCATCAAATAAAAGCTTTGAATATGAAGTTTTAAAATAATATTCATTTGAGGCAGTTTTGTTTAATAAATCATAGTGATGAGTTTCTCTTATTGGTGTCGCCATAATAGCTGAAATAGTACGATTATAAATTAATGTATATATGTAAGTATCAATTTCATTTAATGAATAATTTATTTTAGCAAAATCAGGTGTTAATTCAATATTTGTTGGTCTTATAGCTTCGTGAGCATCTTGTTCACCTGAAAATCCCTTAACATCATTAGCAACATATTCATTTCCAAATTTTTCTGCAATATATTTTTTTGCCTTTTGGATAAACGATTCACTTATCCTAGTTGAATCTGTTCTTGGATATGATATTAACCCGTGTTCAAATAAACTTTGCGCACTACTTTGAACAACTTGAGATGAGTATTTGGCATCTTTATATAAGATAGATTGCTTAAATGGAATTATTTGTTTTTCTTTTGATTTAGTTATTTTTATGTCAATTATTTTTAATTTATTATTTGTTTTAACGTCATCATATATTTTTTCAATTTTGGTAGGTGAAATTCAAGTATTATCATTGTCAAAATCTTTATCTGCTAATTTGTAATAAAAAGTCGGATTATTAAAATTATCAATATTTGCTTCTATTTTAGAATATTTAATCGGAATAAATGATTCAATTTCTTTTTCTCGATCACATACTAATTTAAGAGCAATAGATTGAACTCTACCTGCTGAAGGCATAGTTGGTGCATTTTTAATCTTTTTTTGCATTAGTTCAGATAATTTAAAACCAATAATACGATCCAAAAGTCTTCTTGTTTTTTGAGCCTTAACTAAGTTTTCATCAATTTCTAATGGGTTATTTATTGCATACTCAATTGCTTCTTTTGTAATTTCGTTATATTTAATTCTTTTATATTTGTCTTGAACTTTAAGTGTGTCAACTAAGTTTTTTGCAATAGCTTCACCTTCACGGTCGGGGTCAGTTGCAACTAAAATTTCATCTGCATTTTTAGCAGCATCTTTTAATTCTTTAATTATTTTTGTTTTAGTAGAATCAACAATCATAATTGGTTCCCAATTATCAAAATCAATTCCAAGGTGATATTCACCTTTAGTTGAAAGTTTTAAAATATGGCCAACTGAAGATTTAACTTCATATTCATCGCCTAAATATTTTTGTATAGTTTTAACTTTATTTGGTGATTCGACAATTAATAATTTGTTTGGCATTTTTACCTCGAAATAAAAAAATAATGTTTATATAATAACACAACAAAATAACTTAATGAATAAATAAATAAAAAAAGTTAGAATTCTTCTAACCATTTTTGATAAGTATTATCATTTGAATTATCTAAAATCTTATTAAGTTTCGTGATATCTTCTTTTTTCATTTTAGGAACATATGGTTTTAAAGATACTATCAACATTCCTCTACGTTTTGAATTTAGAATGCTAAATCCATAATTATCAAGCTTAATTACACTATTTAAATTCATATAAGTATTTAATTTTATTTTCGTTTTACCATATGGCGTTGGTATAGTTAATTCTTTTTCTTGAATTATGTCGACAATTGAAACGGGAACTGATAGTAATATATCATTATTTACACGTTCATAATATTTATGTGGTTTGATTGTAACTGTGACATATAAATCTCCGCTTTCACCACCATTTAATGAAGGTATACCAAAACCATTGACAACTAAACTTTGACCATTTTTAATACCGGCGGGAACATTTATTTTATGTTCAATACGTTTTGCCTCAAACCCGTCTCCATGACATAAATGACATCTTTTTGAAATTGTCTTGCCTGTACCATTGCAATAATCGCAAGTCGATATTGTTGAAAAAAATCCTAAACGTTTTTCTCTTTGACCACGGCCATTGCAATAATCACAAATTTTAATATCGTCATTAGTTTCGGCACCAGAACCATTACAATTTGAACATACAAATGTTCGATTGAATTTTAATGTTACTTCTTTGCCAAAAATTGCATCTAAAAAATCAATATTTATTTTAGTTTCTATATCTTCGCCGCGTGAATATGCTGATCTTGTTCTTCCACCAGTAAAACTTGAGAAAATATCATCAAAGGGATTTCCTGATGAACTAAAAGAGTCTTGAAAACTCTTGAAAAAATCAGCAAAAATATCTTCAGCTGAACTAGAAAAAGAACTTTGGTCAAATGCTGAATGACCATATTTATCATATTTAGCTCTCTTTTCAGGATCAATTAAAATTTCATAAGCTTCTGAAATTTCTTTAAATTTTTCTTCAGCATCAGCATCTTTGTTTCGATCCGGATGATATTTCATAGCTAATTTACGATAAGCGGTTTTAATCTCTTTTTCAGTAGCATCTTTAGATATTTCTAAAACTTCATAGTAATCACGTTTATTTTTCTTGTTCATAATTTTAAAATTTTAGCACAAAACTTCATAGAGTGCTAATTTTTCTTGAAAATTCTATAGATCACTATATTTTAATATTGCAATTCGTTCTTTATTGTTTATATCTTTTTTGATGATTATGTTTTTATAAATTGATTTTAATTTTTTAGATATGAAAGGATCAATTTCAAGGATGATATGACCATCTGACGATAAAAAGTCTTTTGCTTTACTTAATATTTGATGATAATTTAAAAAGCCATCTCTCTTTGCAAAAAGAGCTTTTTTTGGTTCATATTTTAAAGAATTGGGATAAGATAAATTTTTATTTAAATATGGAGGATTTGACACTATTAAATCAAATTTATTTGCTTTATTTAGTTTTGAAAATCAATTCGATCTTAATATTTTTACATTTAAATTATTTAATCTTGCATTTTTTTTGCTTTGCTTTATTGCTTGATGTGATATATCTAACATTGTAACATTTGCATTAGTGTTTTTTTTAATAGCAAGGCCAATAAAGCCTGAACCACAGCCTAAATCTAAAACGTTTGAATTTTTATGTAGAAATTTATAACATTCTAAAATAACTTCTTCAGTCTCATAGCGCGGAATTAAAACTTTATATTTTAAATCAATATAAACATTTTGCATAATTTGATGTCCAATTATTTTTTGAACAGGAAAATCTTTTTTTAATAATTTTTTTTCATGCTTTGAGATTGTTAAAGGAAGATTATATCTTTCCTTTTCACGCAAAAGAATCTCATCCTTGATCATTTATAATCCTGCTTCAGTAATTTTTTTAGCTTTATCATCGGCAATTAATGCATCAATTATCTTTGATAATTCACCATCCATTATAACTTTTAATGAAGTTGAAAAGCCAATTCTGTGATCAGTTATCCGGTCTTGTGGATAGTTATATGTTCTGATTTTTTCAGAACGATCACCGGTTCCGGCAAGTTTTCTTAAACCATGTTCTTCAGATTCTCTTTTTTCGAGTTCTAATTGATATAGTTTAGATTTTAATATTTTTAATGCTGTTTCTTTATTCATTATTTGGCTACGTTCATCTTGAGAAGTAACAATAATTCCTGTTTTTTTATGAGTTATCCTTACTGCTGAATCTGTTGTATTAACAGATTGTCCGCCGGCACCTGAACTTCTAAATACATCAACTTCTATATCTTCAGGTTTTACTTCGATTTTAATATCATCATCAATTTCAGGCAGAACTGTAACAGTTGCGGTTGAAGTATGCACTCTTCCTTGAGTTTCTGTAGCAGGAACTCTTTGTACACGGTGAACTCCACGTTCAAATTTTAATTTTGAAAAAACTTTTTCACCTTTTATTGTGAAAACAATTTGACTATATCCTCCGGCAGAACCATATGTTGAATCAACAATTTTAATTTTAAAATCTTGTGTTTCACAATATTTTTGATACATTTTAAATAAATCACCAGAAAAAATGTTTGCCTCATCACCACCTGCAGCACCTCTTATTTCCATAATAACATTTCTTTTATCATTTTCATCTTGAGGAAGCAATAGTTCTTTTAATTTTTGTTCCAAATTATTCATAATTTGTTCTTGATTTAAAGCATCATCTTTTGCAAGCGAAATTAATTCTTCATCTTGTTCGTTTGAAATAATATCTTTATCTAAACTATATGATTCTTCTGCTTGCAAATATGCAATAAAATTATGATATATATCTTCAATATCACTTTTTTCTTTATTGATTTGGTTATATTTCTTTATGTCATTAAATACATTTGGTTCATTTAATTGTTTTGTGTAGTTATCGTATTTTTCTTTTATTGAAAGAAGGGATGAATACATTGTCTTTTCCATAATTATTTTATTATAACAAAAATACTATATAATAGATATGCAATTTTAAAAGCTGTCTTAGCTCAGGGGCAGAGCACTTCCATGGTAAGGAAGGGGTCGTAAGTTCAAATCTTATAGACAGCACCATATCATTAATTTGTTAAATATGCATAGCATATTTTTTTATTATTTAAAAATAGTATAATTAAAATATGAAATTTAATTGAAAGGATAAATATGTTTAAAACTAAAAGAAATTTATTATTAGTTTCAATACCAACTATGTTACCACTTGCTTCAGGTATAGCTTTATTATCGGCATCATGTGATAATAGTACTAAGCAAATTAAGAAAACTAAAAATGAAATAAGTAGTCTAATTAAAAATAATGTTAAAAGTGTAGTTGCTAATGATAAAACATTGGATAAATCAGCTAGGGATAAATTATTAAGTAAAGAATTTAATGATGTTATTGATGAGCTAGCATCATTAGGGATTGATTTTTTTGTTAATATTTTTGAAAGTTTAGGTTTAACAAAAAGTGATTTTATTCATTATTATAATAACGTAATTAAAAACAATTCTTTGTGAAAAGAAATTGAAAAGGGACAAAAAAGTTTTGAAGAATTGTCAAAATTGTTTTCACAAATTGGGAATAAAATTTTATCTGAACAACAAGATAAATTAAATTCTTATTTTATTAAAGCTTGAAAAAAGAATCATTACTTATCTCAAGTTATAAAAGAAAATAATCTATCAGATAATGATTTAAATGAAATTATTAAATTGTTATCAAACAATTTTGATAAAGTTAACAATAAAGGAGCAATTTCTAATTTATTCATTGGTGGATATGATTCTGATAAAAATATTTACAATAAACCTAAAACTGAAAAGCAAGAAGAAATGCGTAAAATTATTGAAGCTAATTTAAATAGTGTTAACACTAATAAAAAATATGCTAATTTTAATAAACAGTTATCTAAATATATAACTGAAACAATTGTTAATAATGCTCATAGGTTTCCTCCATTAATCAAAAAATTTAAAGAATTGAATCTAAAAATAATTAACATATTTTCATAATTAGTTGTTAAAAAAAGTAAAAAATATAGTGCAATAAGCACTATTTTTTCATTTTATTAATGATATGGCAGGGGTAGCAAGACTCGAACTCACAACACACGGGGTTGAAGCCCGTTGTTCTACCATTGAACTATACCCCTACAAAAGAAGCAATTTAAATTTTAACTTATTTTTTAATTTCTTTACTATTTATAACTTTTATTATATCGTCAATAGTTTTTAAATTTAATAATTCTTCATCTGAAATTGTAATCTTACAAGTTTTTTCAAGTTCAGTAACAAGCATTAATAAATCTAAACTATCAATGTTTAATTCTTTTATGTAACTTTCTTTAGTAAATTCTTTTTTTGTATATTTTTTTAGTTCCTTAAAAATAATTTCTTCTTTATTCATAATTAATTTATTATATAGTATTTGTATGAATTTTGTAATTTCTAAAAGCTTTTTGAGTTTTACTGTATCAAATAAAATATATTTCTACAACTTGATCGCTAATTTTATTGTATGCATATTTTATATTTCCATTAGTTATTGTCATTCTTGAAATAATATCTTTAATAATAAATGCAATCATGTCATCATCAATTCAGGCTTGGCCATTTCTAAAATTTAATTTATCATAATAATCATTTGAATTAACTACTGGAAATATATCATCACTATTAACTTCTTTTAAATTACTATTTTGATATATTGCTTTAGGATCTACATCATTTATTTCTGGTTCTTTATTATTTTCATTATTTTTATTATCATTATTTTGTTTTTGGTTATTTTCTTCACTATTGTTTGTTCGCTTATTTTTATTTTTTAATAACATAATTGTAACAGCTGTTGAAACTGAGGCAATTGTTATTGTACTTAAAGATGTATATAAAATAATTTTTGCTTTTTTTGTCATTTTTTATTCCTTTCCTATTATTTTTATTTCATCTAGTGTTAAATTTTCTTTATGAATTTTGTGTATATTTTTATACTTAATTAAATTTCAAGTAATATTTTTATTTGTAACATAATTATCATTGAAAATATAGTTTAATTTTATTAATCCATTTGTACTTGAAAAAAATGGTTTTTTAAATAGGTGATTATAATTTAAAATAATATTTTTAATATTTTTACCAAATGATAAATTAATTCTATGATTAAAATTGCCTTGAAAGTTAAGTGGTATTATTAATCCTTTTTGTGCCAGTTCGTTATCACTTGAAATAATTGTTTTTTTCTTTGTTTTGTCATAATAACTATAAGAAACAGTTTTAATAGCTTTAATATTGTTTTCTCCATAACTTTTTAAGTTAAATTTTCCAGATATTAAATCATTAGTCGTTTCATTTTTAACTTCAAAACCAGAATAGTCCGTTTTGTCTAAATCATATTTAATTCTTTTTGAATTAAATCATTTCTTATACATTGAAATATCATAAAAATTTTCGATATGTTTTCCAATTTCAAGTTTAGAGGGCTTTAATTCTGTTATTAAATATTCATAATCTGAGTTATCTTCTAAACTATCAATGAGATTTTCACTATTATAAAATTTAAGTTTTATTGTTGATAATAATGATATTTTTGTGCCTTCATCTTTAATTTTTAATTCTTGTTGATTTATGTCATCAAATTGAAATTTATAATTTAAAGAATAAAGTTTTTCTCAACTTTTATGTTTTTTACCTGTTACATTAAAGATATCAAAATATATATTTTTAAATTTATCAAATGTAAATGATTTTCAATTTGAGAGAGTGGGTAATATTGCTTGAAAAATATTTACTGTTTTATTAGGATAATTTATCTTATTAAAAACAATTTCATTATTATCAATTGTTGATTTTATGCTTATGTTATCAATCCCACTATGGCCATTTACATATACAAATTCTAATATCATTTGATCGGTTTCAATCAATCTTCTTATTTTTAATTCAAAATATTCATTTGAATTAATATAATCACTATTAAAGATAGATTTTTGAATAGCACAATGTAATTTTTCTTTTAATTCACTAATCATTTTTTCTTGCTGAATGTATGAATAGTTTTGTATATTATTTATCATTTATAAACCTTAAGAATAAATTTGTAACAAGATTTAGTTTTTTATAGTATGTACCTTTAGATCAAAATTCAAGATATCATTCTCTATCGAAATCATATTCAATGAAATTTTTTCTAAATATTTCTCGATAATCATCACGTAATGATTCTAAAAATGAATTGATAATATTTTTAATTGAATCTCGATTTTGTTGAGATTCATAATATTTCTTTTCCATTGTAATAAAAGAGCAATATTCTTCTATGTATTTTCTTTTGGATCATAATTTTGATTTGTTGTCATCATCTTTTTTGTTAGTCATTTTTCTCCTTTTTTGATAACAATATTTATTTAAAAACTTTATTTAATAAAATGTAAAAAAATGAAACTAATAAAAACTGATATTTATATATAATATAAATATATTTTTTTTAAAGTTTCATATCATGGAAAATTCAACTAAAATTCGCTTGCAAAAATATTTAAGTTCATTAGGTATATGCTCAAGAAGAGAATGCGAGCAATTACTTTTAAATAAAAAAATTATTGTTAATGATAAAATTGCAAGTTTAGGTATAAAAGTAAACGAAAGAGATGAAATAATTGTTAATGGAAAAAAAATAATAAATCATAATGTTTCACAAAAATATGATTATATTTTGCTTAATAAACCTAAAGGCTATATATGTACTTTAAAAGATCCACAAGGGCGTAAAACAATTTATGATTATATTGGATTAAATAAATATCTTTATTCAATCGGAAGACTAGATTATAATTCAACTGGAATTATAATATTAACAAATGATGGTGCTTTTGCTAATTTAATGACTCATCCGTCAAGCAATGTTGAAAGAGAATATATAGCAAAACTTGAAAAAGATTTATCAACTGAAGACCTAAATTATTTAAATAGCAAAAATTTCATTTTAAATGGTAAAAAATCAATTCAAAAAGTTAATAAATTAAGAGATAAAATTTATTCAATAAATATAAATGAAGGAAGAAACCATCATATCAAAAATTTGTTTTTAGCTATAAATAATTTTGTAATTAGTTTACATAGAAAAAAATATGGGATTTTTAATGATGAAGATTTAAAAATCGGTGAGTGAAAAATTTTGGAAGATAATGAAATTAAAACTCAAAAAAAGCTATTAAAAAATAACGAATAGCTATTTTATTTTTAAGTTTAATTTTTTGATAGCTTCTAAAATATTAATATCATTAAATTCCATTGAATGATTTTTATTTAAAATTAGATTTAAATTATTTGGACTAATTTCAAATTTTGCATATTTGTCTCAATTGTTAAAATCATCACTATGAATAGCTATTGTTTTATCAATATCATAATTTATGTTTTTTAAGTCATTAATATTTGCTGTAAATAATAATGAAAAATTAAGTTTTGTAGCCAAGTCATATGCTTTTTCAACATGATATCCAGATGCTAAAATAGTATATGGAAGTTTAGACTTTAATAAGAAGAATGAAATATCTTTATTTTTTTCTAAATTAAGATTAATAATTTTTTTCTCATTAGTGAAATTTGAAACTATTAGCGAAGGAGTTTTATTATTTTCATTTAGAATTTTTTCAAAAGAATTTATAATGTCTTTATTAAAGTAAGTTTGATAAACATTAAAGTTTCTTAAATTTTCAATTGAATAATTATTATTATCAACATTATTGTTCATTAATATGTATATAGGAGATATGTTTTGTAATTTAGCAAAATTAAGTGCTGGAATAAAATATTTAGCATTATTAATTGTTGAAGATATTATAGGTCTAAAGTTTGAATGTAAAGCAATACCATTTGCAAGATCACCAATAGATAAATATCTATTGCCAATTAAAAATTTTGAGGTATTACGATTATTAGATGCATATGAATTTGAATTTGTGTCAATATGAGTAATTCGATTTTGGTCGGGTGACATAAAAATTATATTTTCGAATTTTTCAGAGATATTATTAATTATTTTAGTAAAAATATTTTCTTTATTTTCTCAAGTAATATCATTTAAGTTAATTTTTATAGATTCATTTAAAAATGTATTAAGCTTAGAAGTCATAATCCATGATTTATATTTTTTATTTATTCTAAGATTAATATTATCTTTGTATAAATCTTTAATAGATTTATATGTTTCAAAATTGTCACTTTTCTTAAAAAGCAGCATATCCTTTAGATCAGATATATCATCGTTATTTAAATAATTATCAAAAGCAATATTATTATTTTCATATATAGTATCTTCAGCAAAAATGGTATTTATTTTAATGAATAAAGGTTTAGAATTAAATTTTGTTCTTTTTAAAACATTATTTAATTTTGATACTGAATTATTAATCTCAATAAATTTAAATTTTTTTGCTTTATATTCATTTTTCAAATTTACATTATTCACTGTTTTTGAAAATGAATCATATTGAATCCCATTCGAGTTACATAAAATTATTAACTTATTTAATTTAAATGTTCCTGCCAATGATAATGCCTCTTGTACATAACCATTTTGAAGATCACGTTCGTTACATAAAATGTATGTTTTATGGTTGATTTCATCAAATTTTTGTGACAAAATTGATTCTGCAATTGCCATCCCGATGCCGATAACAATATTTCTGGATGAATCATCTACATTTGTTTCTAAATTAATTTTTAAGTTTTTGTCAGCATTAACTTTGCAAATTCCTTGAGTTGCATAATTTTCTAAATCAAATTTAGTTAAATTTCCGATTATTCTTTGTATAGAATAAAATGCAGGTAAAAAAGCATTTGTTGACAAGATGAATCTATCTCTATTTATTCAAGATGGATCCTTAGGATTAAAAATTAAATTATAACAAAATAAAGTGTGAAGAATTTTTGCCACACTAATTGATGATGCTCAATCACCTTTTTGCACTTTTGATGTAATTGCACAGGAATTAATTTTTATACTATCAATACATAAGTTGTCAAGTTTTTTATTTATCTTTGTCATTGTTAGCCTTCATAAATTAAATTAATATTAATTGGTTTAGTGTTAATTAATGACAGTGTTTTTTGTTCAATTAAAAAAATTATTTTTTTAATTAAAAACGAAAAATTTTCAAAATTATTTATTTTGTAATGGAATGAAATTTCAACATTTGTATGCGAATTATTTAATTTAACTTCAATGTCTTTTAGTATTTCAACATCATTTTTAATTTCTTTAAAAACTTCATTAATTTCATTTTTGATTACTGTCGTTTCTACTTTGTAATTCAAATTCATCTTTGTATTAATAGTAACATAATCATTGTTTATTTTATTATTAAGCTCTTCCGACATATTTTCCAGTTTCAGTTGATACTAAAACAACTTCTCCCTCTTTAATAAATAGTGGAGTTTCAATTACATAATTTGTTTCTAAGGTTACTTTTTTTGTTGCAGTTTGAGCGGTATTTCCTCTAACAGCATCTGGTGCGGATACAACTTTTAGTTCAACATTTGCAGGAAGTTCGATATCTAAAACTTCACTTTCAAATTTTCTAACTTGAACTTTTTGACCTTCTTTTAAGAAATTAAGTTCTCATTTAACATTATCAACAGGAATTTCAATTTGTTCAAATGTTTCTTGGTCCATCAAAATAATATTATCACTCGCATTATATAGATAATCCATATTTATTTTATCAATCATTGCTTTTTCAACTTTTTCACCGCCAGTAAAGGACTTAATAGTTATTGAACCATTTCTTAAATCTTTTGCTTTAACTTTAACATTTGCTTGGCCTCTACCTTGTTTTGAATGTGAAGCTTCAATAACAACGTAAATGTTATTATCATATTTAAAGGTAAAGCCTGGCCTTAAATCATTAACACTAATCATAATTCTCCTTATTTTTAAATAAAAATATAATAAAGCATTATAAATTAATTTATCTATTTTTTGTTAAAATTCAAATATGATAATTAATAATATTGATAACTTTAAACAAAAAAAATTAACACCAAAAGAAGAAAAAATTTACTCAATCTTAATTAAAAAAATTAAAAATTGAATAATTCAAAAAGTTAATAGTGCAAACGTTAAAGGAATTAGTTTAGGAATTAGTGGAGGTATAGATTCAGCAACACTAGCAATATTAGCAAACGAAGCATTTCCTGAAACTTCATATTTTTATTACTTTAAAACTAAAGTTGATTCAAAAACTGAAAATGATATCCAAAAATTAGAAAAAAGATTAAATAAAAAAATTAAAACTATAGATTTAACCGAAGAGTTTAAAAATATTTCTAAAACACTAAAAATTAAGTCAATTTCTTCAAAATCGAATTTAAAATCAAGAATTTTTATGAGTTCATTATACGCACTTAGCGAGGAAAATAAAACTTTAGTTTTAGGAACTGATAATTTTGATGAGTATTATTTAGGCTTTTTTACAAAATTTGGAGATGGAGGATGTGATTTATTACCTTTTGCCAATATTAAAAAGCATGATGTTTATATGATTGCAGATATGATTGATGTTCCCCTAAGCATAATAAATAAAAAACCATCAGCAAATCTGTGTTCGAATTTGGATGATGAAAAACAACTTGAATTTTCATATTTTGATTTTGAACAATGATTAATTAATAAAAATTTAGTTTCAGATGAAATTTCAGAAAAAATATCTAAATGACATAACCACACGCAACATAAACGTGATTTAATTCCTAAAGGACCAAAAGTAAAATAGATTTCTTTTGTTTATTTATATTTTTTTAAGGTCTTTTTGATTATTAAAAATCTTTTCGCTAATTTTAATATTAAAAATAATAAATTATTGATTCCAATTCAATTTTTAATGTTAAAAATATTTTTTTGTTTTGTTTTTTTAGCAATAATATTAAATATTGAGTATGTTTTTAATTTATTAATAAAATTAATAAATAAAGAGTTTAAATTTTTAGGATTATCTCGCAAATCTATTAATATTTGTTTAATATTGAATTTAATTGTTCTTTGATCTTTTCCAATCATTTCATCTTGATTAATATTTAATGTAATTGTTTCATAAATAAATTCTGTTGTTTTATTGATTAAATTATCACTTGATATTTCAATAAATAATTTGTCCAATAAATAAAGCATTTTATATTTATTATTTATAATTCAGTGTTTTCAAAACTCATCATATGATTTTAATGGTGAATATAGAAGCGAATGATTAGTTATACTTTCAACTAAATAATTTGTTATTTCGATGAATGAATTTAAAGATGCCAAATAATTTCTGATTTTTTTATAGTGAGCATTAAGTTTGAAACCATAAATATATTCAAGAATATCAGTTTCTAAACTATCTCTAACAAAAAGATTTGTTAATAATTTAAATTCTTTAATGTTTTTTTCAATTACTTTTGAATCAAATATTTGTTTAACAACGTCATATGATATTTTTTGATCATTTTGCAATATATTTTTTAATGTTGATTTAAAAATAAATAATGTAATATATGATGTTCCGAGTTTATTTAATTTAAGATTTAAATCATTTTGAAGTTTAAATAGAATTTTTTCAAGCTTACCATTTTTTAAAAATAACAAAATTAAATCTTTTACTTTTTGTTCATCATCCAAAAATAATAATAATTTTTGTATCGATTTATATGCATCCATTTTATTAATAAATTTTAATTCAACTCATTTTTTAATTAAATAGCATATGTCTTTCTTATAATACCTTACATAGTTTTCTATATAAGGTGCAATTTTTAAATATGATGATAGATAATTTTGGTATTTATTTTCTAAATTATTTGATTTTAATAAATTAAAATTAATATTTTGACCATATATATTGGCAAATAATTCAAAATTATTTGTTTTTTTAGCAAAAGGCGAAACAAATGAATCAAGACCATTTTTTCAATAATTTTCATTGTAATCAAATAAATATTTATTATAAAAATTCTTTGAATGAATTTGGTAATTAAATTCTTCTTTATCTAAAAATAACTTAACAAATAAATCCATTGCAATTTTTTTATAGCCTTTTTCAGTCGGGTTCATTGAAAAGATATTTTCAGCTAAAAAATTATTATTTTCATTTCAATAATAAACGTCATAAGTATTAATATAGTTTATTTGTGTAGCATTAGCAACTTCTCTTTCTAATTGAGAAAATTTTTCGAAAGTATAATCATATAAAGAAAAATTAAGCTTTTCATTATAAATATAGAATATTTCAGAGAAAGCTTTATTTATTTTGATAAATGGTTTAACATATGGAATTAAAATTATGTATGATTTCGATGATAATGATTTAATGGTTTTTATAAGTTTAATATAATTATTTTTAATATCTAAAAATATCTTATCTAAATCAACAATAATATCATTTATGATTTGCTCATAATCAACATTTTTATCCTTAAGTAAATTAATTTTAAAATAAGGAAATTTTTCAATTAAATCATTAAGCCCTAATGTAATTGTAATTAAATTTGCTTCACTAATTTTTTTATTAACAATTTTAAAATCATTTTTAGCAATGTTCCAATTGTTAAAATATGATGAAAAGAAATTATTAAATGGATTTGTAACGTTTCAATCAGAAGTTTGAGTAAAGTCAATAATATTTTGATAATTAGTTAATTTATGTTTATCATGTTCTGCTAATGCTATTCAAAAATTTATATTTGATAAAGGAAATGATAAATTATCAAAACTTTTAAGATTGAAAGATGAATATTTTTGTAAATAATTAGCGAAGAAACTTGGATAGCTTAATCCAGTTATTTCATTATCTTTTAGATTACCATTTGAACAAAAACCAAATTTTGAATTATGTCCGGCTGAAAATGAATCTCCAATTGCAACATAATTAATTTCATCTAATTTATAATTTTGTTTATTTCCTAATATATAAAATTTATTTAGTATTTCTTTAATCATAATTATCCAATTTTTATTTAGTCGTAAATTATATTATCAATATTTTTAAAATATTGTAACAATAATTTAATAGATTTATTTAAATCTATTTCATTTCCTGCTTTTAAAATTTTATTTCTTCTTGCATATTGATTTATTTCTGCAAAAATTTGTTCTTCATCGAATGATGGTGCTAAATTAATTTTTTCTAAAACTCATTTGTTAGTTTTAGATAATAATTTATAAATTTCAACAATTACTTCATTTAGATTTAATGCATCAATCCGGATTGAGTCTACTATTGCAAGTTTTGCTCCGACATCATCATTACCTAATTTAGGCATTAATATTCCAGGCGTGTCTAGTAATAAATATTTATTACAATTAATTCATTGCTCCGATTTTGTAATTCCCGGAATATTACCTACTTTAGCAACTCTTGAATTAGCTAATGCATTAATTAAAGTACTTTTACCTATGTTAGGTATTCCTAATACCACACATTTTAACGGTGGAGTTAACTTGTTTTTTAATTTATTTTTTTCATCAAATAATTTATAAATATTATTTATTTTAGAATTAATTTTTAAAATGCTTTTTTTATCTTTTAAATTACTTAATATTACTTCACCCATTTTCTGATATTGCGGAATAAATGCATTAATTTTATCTTTATTAGTTTTATCTGCTTTATTAAAAATAAACAAAATTGGTTTTTTATTTGCAATTTTATATATTTCAGGATTAAAACTAGTCAACGGAAGACGAGCATCAAGTAAAATTATAAAAAGGTCAAAAACTTTTTGTTTTTCTTTAAGTTCTCTTAGGCTTTTAGCCATATGTCCAGGGAATCAATTAATCATAATAACCTACTATTTTAATATAAAATCTTTGCCTTTTTGAACTTCAAATTTAGACAAATTTTTAAAATTAGTTTGTCTTAAAACTTCAAATAGTACTATTGCAACTGAATTTGCTAGATTCAAACTTCGACAATTTTCATTCATAGGAATTCTTAAACAATTTTTAACGTTTTGTTGCATTATTGATTTTGGAATTCCTGTACTTTCAGTACCGAACATAATTCATAATTCATCTTTTTCATTTAATTCAGCATTAAAATTGGTGTCTGAATAAACATTAAACCCATATCTTGTAATGTAATATATATTTTTTTGTCCATATTTTTCATTAAATTCAAAATATGTATTATGAATTTCATGTTGTATTTCACTTAAAAAATGACCTGCTGCATATCTTTTTAATCAATGTGGATGCAAATCAAAAGCAATTGGTTTAATAATATGTAATTTTGCTTTGCTTGCAAAACAAGTCCTAATAATATTTGCAGTATTTGGCCCTATTTCAGGTTGATATAATATTATATTAATCATAATTTAATAATTATACATTAATGAATTAAGTAATATTTACTAATAAATATTATAATTAGTAAGTTATGCAAACGAAAAAATACTATTGCGACATTCTTGGTGTATCTGATAAAGCAAGTATGTCAGATATTAAAAAAGCATATTTTAAACTTGCAAATTTATATCACCCGGATAAAAATAAATCTCCAGAAGCGGAAACCAAATTTAAACAAGTAAATGAAGCATATGAAGCGATAAGAAATAATAAATTTTTAGATGAATCTGGATTTTATATGCCAGATCCTGAGGAAAATAACAATCCTTTCACTAATCAAAATATGCTTGATCCAAATGAGGTGTGAATCCCTTATGAAAGAGAAAATGGAATTTATATAGATTTTTTTGCTATAGCTGATTTAGAATATATTAATAATAGTGAAGAAATTATATATTTCATGAAAGATCAATATACTTATTTAGCAAAAACACATGGACGAAATAATCCATATGTTCAATGATTTGCTAAAATGACAATCATTGCAAGTTATATTTTTAAAAACCCAAATTATGCAGAAAGATACTTTGAAACATGACTTCATTTTGCAAATCCATATGATTACAAGATTAGTTTATATACATTGCATAATTTAAATAAATCGATGTCTAAAAATAAGATTAATGAATATGTTCAAAAAACTATTCAAAGTTTAGATGGCATGAGCGGAGTTTATTTTGATGGATTACGAAAATCGTTAAATGATGTTCAAGAAATTTTATTAAATGATGATAATAGAAAAAAATATAATATTAATTTACAAAATGTATATAGTAATGATGAACAATTTATTCAAACAAAATCATTAATCAATAAAAAAAGCATTATATTAATTTCAACACTATCTGCAATTATGATTATTTCGATTTTAATTGCAACAATTTTGTGAATTAAAGCTGCTTCTATTGTAATTTCTTAGTTTTATATGATAAAAATTATAGTATGTTTGTAACCTAAAATAAAACTATTTGTATATTTATAACATTTTTTAGAAAATAAAAAAATCTCATAATTTTATATTATGAGTCTAATTTTTTTACATTTATGAGATCTATATATTTAAACTTTAAGTCAGATTTATTTTCTAATGTTTAAATCTTTAATAGTTTTAATATATAATTCGTAATCAACATCTTTCAAGTGAGATAATAATGCTTTACGATGATTAACTTTAGACATAAAACCTCTCATTGAGTGAATGTCTTTTTTATTTTTTTGAAAATGTAGTTTTAGATTTTCAATATCTTCAGTTAGTATTGCAATTTGAACTGGTAATGCGCCAGTATCTTTAGCATTTTTACCATATTTTTTAACTAATTCTAGTTTTTTTTGTTTAGTTACCATTTTTTTCCTTTCATAACATAGCAATAATCATAATTATTACCAAGAAATAAATTTTTTTATATTATACAATGAAATAATATTAATATAACTTTTTTATATTGATTCTAGATATTTTTTAGCTATTTTTAGATCTTCATCATTAATATTATCATTTTGTTTAGCGTCTATATATCTAATAGCTCCTAAAAATTCAGTATAAATTTCTTGATGTTTTGATGGGATAGTTGTTATATCAAATAAATATAATTTATTATCATTTGAATATTTTGATATTAAACATAAACCGTGATATTCAATGTCTTTTATAATAGCATTTACTACATAAATTCCTGATTTAATTTTGATTATGTTTTCAGGTAAATGAAAGATAAATTTATCCGCCTTAATAATGAGAGCATATTTTTCTAATAGTAGTTCATTTGCATAATTAATATTTCCTTCAGAAATTAATTCTTTAATTAAATGAGTTGAAATCTTGGAATGATTTACTTTCTTTTCACTTGCAACATGTACGTTAAAATGCTTCTTCAATTTTGAAATATCGCCTTGATGGTTGAACCCGAAACGATAATCTTGCCCACATATTATTGTTTTTATGTTCATTTTTTTTAATTCTTCAATAAATTTATTATCTGAAATATTAATTATTTCTTTATTTGGTGTAATTATAAAAACATAGTCAAAATCTAAATTAGCTAAAATGTATAATCTAACTTTAAGTTGTAATAACTTTTTTTCAATTACTTCATTATTTTTAATCGAATTAGCAAAAATGCTAATAGCTAATTTCGAATTAGGATTATCATTTTTGTAGCTTTTAGCAAGTTTAAATAATTCATTATGACCTAAATGCAATGATTCAAATCCGCCTAAGCAAAGTATTAAATTATCATTTGTATTAAGTTTTTCATTTAGATTTCAATTAAAAATTTTCATAATTAAATTTTAGTTGATTATTAATAATAAAATCCTTTTTCACGTAATTTAAAATAAGGACCATCTTCAGTAACGGGTAAGCATATTTCTTTAGCTGCATTTTTAGTTACATCTTCGCCATTCCCCATTGCAATCCCAAGTCCAACCGACTTAAGCATTTCAATATCATTTTCAGCATCGCCAAAAGCAACCATCTCTTCCATTGAACAATTTAATAATTTTGCAAGGGTTTCTAAACTTGTAGCTTTAGTAATTCCTTTTGCAGAGATAAAAACACCACCATTTCATTCTGCTAATACTCATAGATCTAGTTTTTCTCTAATAAAAAAATCTGTTAATTTTAAGGCAAGTTCATGTGGTTCTTTTGTCGATATAGTAATTAAATAGTTTTTGTCGTTTTGCTTTTCGAATTCATCAACAGAAATAAAATTCTTTTTAAATGGTTTATAAAATCAATGATCTATATTAAATAGTTCATTATAATATCCTCATTTATCACCAACAAACGAGAAAGGCAATTTATTTTTAATGGCAAATTGATGAAATTTTTTAAAATCATCATATTTAATTGTTTTCTCAAAGACATATTCTTTTGTTTTTAAATCAAGAATAAATGTTCCATTCGCACCAACAAAATAATCAACATAAGGATTATCAATTTGTTTTCCAATAGTAAAAATATCTCTTCCGGAGCATAAAACATTAATATAACCATTTGCTTTTAGTTTTTCAAACATTTCAACCATTCTTGGGCTTAAATCTTGAACGCCAAATGGTAATAAAGTCCCATCTACATCAAATACAATAACTTTATATTTTGTCATTACAATCACCTTTATTTTTTTTGATAATTGCCTCTAGTTGGGGATAAAAAATTTTGGTAAATCTAAATACACCAAATTCAATTAGTCCATATGCAATTATTTGTTTTTTGAACATAAATAATATATTGGTATTTATGTTGCAATATTTATTTTTGAATATTTCTTTCTTATTAAGAATGTTATATAAATCTTCAATATTCAAGCTTATTAATTTTACATTAAAAAGCTTTTTAAAATTATTTATTTTTTTATTTTTGAAATTTTTTATTTTTATGTTCCCAATTGAATATCGATATAGATTTGTAACAATTGCATCTGTTTTTAATGTTAATCCTAAGTCATGAACTAAACTTCGAATATAAGTTCCTTTAGAAACATTGCATTTAAAAATAAAAGTTTGATTTTTTATATTAAATGAAATAAGCCTTAATCATTTAATATCAATATTTATTGATTTTAAATTAATTTCTTTATTTTTTCTAGCATATTCATATGCTCTAATTCCATTAATTTTTTTAGCGGAAAAAATCGGAGGAATTTGAGTTTTAGTTTTTTCTAATGCTCTTAATGCTTTAAGTAAAGCTTTTTTAGTTATAGATATATTGTTATTTAATTTTGAAACTTCACTTCCTTCATCATAACTTGGTGATGAAAAATGAAGTTTTACACTTACTTTATAGCATTTATAATTTGAGTAAATATAATCTATTAACTTAGTGTGTTCATTAGTTGCTACAATTAATAAACCTGAAGCTAAAGGATCTAATGTTCCACAATGTCCAATTTTTAAAATATTATTTTCATTTGCAAATTTTTTTATTTCATTAAATGATGAAATATTTTTTGGTTTATTAATTGCATAAAACATATATCCTTCTTTAAAAAAAATTATGTTTATAAATAAACATAATTACGGTAATTTAATATATGGTGCGCGAGGAGGGACTTGAACCCTCACGCCGGAAAGCATTAGTGCCTAAAACTAACGTGTCTGCCAATTTCACCACTCGCGCAATGGTGCCGTCTATAGGACTTGAACCTACGACCTACTGATTACAAGTCAGTTGCTCTACCAGCTGAGCTAAGACGGCATAAAACATTTAAATTATATATAAAAATTATCTTTTATAAAAATATTATGTAATTTACTTTATATATTTATAACAAATCTCATTTAATTTATCCGCTTTTTTTAAAATATATTTTATTTTAGAAAGGTGGATTTTTATGATTGTTAAAATTGTAAAAAATACATTAAATGATTATGAAAACTATCGAATTGTTCTAATTACTTATATAGAAAAATATATAAATGAAAACGCTTCGCTTATAGCAACAAATATAATATTTCACTAAAACAGTTTATCGCATTAAGAAACGATAAAAAAGCTAACATCTAATAGATGTCAACTTTGTAAAATTATTTTGTACAATTTTGAATCTTCTTAAAAAATGTATGAAACGATGATTCTTTGTGGTTATTTAAATATTCATTAATTTCTTGTTTTGTTGAATAACCTTTAAATCTAACTTTTTCATTAGGAGAAGCGCTAACTAAAGCAATTGATAAAGTTAAATCATCTGATATTAATTTTTCTTTTTTCTCGGCAATATATTTTTCGTAAGCTTTTAGTAAATTATTTATTTTACCATTATTACTATGATCATCATTGTCTTGTTTTACTTCAATAATTAGTTGATGTGTTTTATATTTAATTATAATGTCAGGAAATGAATTTTTAATTTCATATTCATTTTCATAATATTCATAATTAATACCATGAAATGTAGGATTTTTAGTTCAAATTTTTACTTCTTCATTAAATTTATTAGGTTCATCAATGTAGTCTACATATAATTCTTTAAACTCATCTTTAATTTTATTTAATAAGAACTGTTCGGGATTACTATCCAAATAATGCTTATTGCTTTTATTGTCACTATTTACATATGCGTAATTAAGTTCTTTTTCAGTTGTTTTAATATCGCTACTATCTAACATATCTATAAAGTTGCTTGTATTTCATTGGTATGAATTAGATGGAAGCTTTTTAACATCGATAAGTTCAAATTCTTGCAAGTCTTGATTTTCTTTTTTTCTAATATCTATTGCTTTTTTATGGAGTTTTTTAATGTCATTTAAATAACATTTAAAAATAGCATATCAAATTAGATTTCTTGAATATTTCTCATTATCATTGTCTAATATATTTCACCATTTATCAATTGCAGAGTTAATATTATTAATTGTCGTTTTACTTATATAGTTTTGATTGATTTTATACATTTCATTTATATACATTTCTAATTCAATAGCATTTCTTAAAGACTTTTTTTCTCTTTCAACATAATTTCCATTATTATCTTTAATTTGCTCTTTTTCAGCAATTAATTTATGGATTTTATTGTATTCATTTTCTAATTCATCATGAATATAATTTAAAATTTGTTTTTTGTCAATTAATGCAAGAATTTCATGATTATATTTTTCATTATTCGCAGTTTCTTTTAGAATATTTCTATTTATTTGACCATTGTAAAATTTAAAGTCTTCAATATCTTTTTTAAATTTATCTTGCAATATATAGTAACTTCATTCTCGATTACTTTTTTCATAGTTCGAATAAACATAATAATTTTTAGAAATTGAATTTGGATTTATTTTCATAAGCTCATCGTCTGGAAAACTAGGATTAGGGTTTCTCCTAATTCTACCAACTATTTGTACATTTAAAGTATCCGATGAAACATTTCTAAGTTGTACCAGCATACAAGCTCTTGGGATATTTCAACCAGTAGCGGGCCCAATTTTAAAAATAATGACATCAATATCAGAATTATTTTGTGAAATTGATTTTAAGTCAATTTTTTCTCTAATATTTGTTAGTTCAAATTTATTTGAGGATTTGTCATCACCAAAATAAATTGCATATGTTAAACCATGACTTTTTATTATTGAAATAATTTGATTAATTTCCTCATCAAATTGGTTGTCAGTTATTTCGCTGCTATGTTTATTTCTAACTTGAATTAGCATCGCAGGATTTATACCAATTAATGAAGGCTCATTTACTTTATCAATATATTTTGATTTAATTTCCTTGAATTTAGTGCAGGCGATTTCTAAAATATCTTTGTTCGAAAGAATATTAACATTTAAACTTTTAATATCCTCATTTTGACAATAATTTGGTTTTAAAAGTTTAATGTTGTCTTGCTCTAAATCTTTATCAGTAATAACAATTTGTTTAAATTGCTTGTTATTTGGTGTTGCAGTCATTTTAATAACATATTGAGCAATTTGCTGCATTTTAGCTTCAAATTTAATTGCTTCGTCTTTTGTAGATGCAATTTGTTTATCATTTTCCACATTATCATTATATAAATCAAGATATTTAGATTTTGTAATATTGGTTTCGCCACCATAATGTGCTTCATCTCTAATATAAATAAGTTTATATTCTTCATTTTTAATTTGATCAATAAATGCATCGAATACACCTTCTTCAGTGAAAATTTTCTTTTTTCCAAAAGATGATGTACCAAAAATTAACACTTTATTTTTATCTGCAATAATTGAATAAACAGTGTCAGATTTACTACTACTTTTTGAATTTGAAGGAGAATCAACTTTTTCTATATTTAGATATGCACCAAAATCAAGATAATGCTTATAGTCATTTAGATTATTTTCCATTTGTTTTGGAAGTTCAGCAGATGATAATGTTGCAATTACAAATAATAATTTTTCACCAAAATATTTTTTTGTAATGTCATTAATCACATTAGCTATCATAAATGTTTTGCCAGAGCCGGTAGGTGCTTTAAAATAGACAATATTTTTGTTATTTGGATCAAATTCATTAACTAGTTCATTAACTGCATTTTGTTGAGTATTAGTTAGTTTCATTGGTGTCACCAATCTTTTCAAAAACAATGTTTATATATTTATTTTTAATGTTATTACAGTTATTTTCTAGAAAAGAAATGAAATCTAAAAAATCATATTTTTCACCGTTATATCCTAATTCTGATTCAAGATTTTTATTAAATATTAAGCAATTCTTTATGCATGACTTGATTAAATATTGATTTAATATTTTGTGGGTTTCGTTATTCTCATCATCTTTGTCAAAAACACAGATTACATTATTGGAGACTTGCTTGAATATTTCTAAAAAAACAGGCATTATGCTTTTTCCGAAGGTTTTAAAAATCGAATAATCATCAAATTCTTCATTGTTGCTTAATCAATTTAAAAATATTTCGTCATTTAATCCTTCACAAATAATAATTTTTTTTGCAAACAAAGCATTAAAAAAATCATATTTATGGTTGCTAATTATATTTTTTTCGATTAATTTTAAATCATAGTAAGATTTAGCTTTTGAATTGATAATTTTGTTATCATCCTTAGATTTAATTATTTTTTCTTCAATATTTTTATCTTTAATTAAAGAATCAATTGCCATTTCTAGATTTATTTTTTTAGTTGCTCATTCTTTTTCATTTTTCTTTCTTTTTTCATTTATTATTTCAATATCATCAATTTTCAAATTAAGAAAAGATAATAATTTTGGTGAATGAGTTGCAATATAAATGTTTTTGCCAGACTTTAGCAAAGTATTTAATTTGTAGGCTAATATTTTTAATAAATTAGGTTGCATATATTTTTCAGGTTCATCAAGAAAAATATTATCTTTATTGAAATCTAATACAAGATCAAGAAGCAATAACATTTTTTGTCCGCTTCCCATTAAATCTAATATTTTTGTGTCTATCGTAAACATATCTTTTAAAGAAAGTTCGTTTTTAAATTTAATTAGATCCAATTCAGTCGTGCTTTCATTCAATTTTAAAATGTTATCTACTATTTTTTTAATTTTTTCTTTTTTAGTATCAATACTTTTTTTACCTTCTTCTAATAATTGATTTTTTACAATATTCAAATTATCATTATTAAACAATTCATTTAAAAAGTAATCAGTTGATGTACTATTGTTTAATGGCTTAAGTTCATTGGTTAACAAAATTTCAGACTCCAAAAAGATTGATGAATTCTTCTTGTTATCATATTCCACATTCAATTTTTTTGTTTTTCCATACCCATTTGGGCCAATATAAATTGTTAATTTTCCGCGCATTTATTTACCTACCTTTAAAATTGGCTTTAATGACAACAGATCATAATAAATATCAACATTAAAATTTGCAGATGGTATTATTCCAAATTCTTCAATTTCTTTATTTAAAGCTTTTTTAATTTTAGCAATTGAATCATTATCATCTTTTTTTAATATTGAAGTATCATAATAATCAATACTAAACACATTTAAATTTTGTTTATATGGTTTATTTTTTTTAATTCATTCAAATGTTTCGTTATTTGCTCCAATACCATTATTAACTCTATATAGTCTTTCATAGCAAACATCATATCCAATGTTATTTTCATTATTGGTAACTAATGTATATGTACGTTTTCCACCATCTTCTTTATTTAATTCCATAACTGCATGTCCTGTCGTTCCTGATCCAGCATAAAAATCAAGAATTCGACAATCTTTAAATTTTCAAGTTTTTAAGTTTATCAAATATTTAATTAGCTGAACTGACTTTGGATTTGAAAAAGGTTTCAAACCGAAAAGGTTTTTCAGTGTTATCGATCCTAACCCACTAGATAAATTTATTATGCTTTTCGAAGATACTTTATTTTGATGGTTCACATAATATTTATTATCTTTGTAAATAACATCATTATCACTAATTGTTAAATATGTTTTTCTATAAATAGAAAAGTTATATTCATTTTTCGAAGATTTTTTTATTATAATGTTCTCTAAATTTTGGATTACTTTTTCATAGCTTCATTTTCAACGCCCTAGTTTTTGACCGTTTTTGGGAGGCCTGATTATTTGATAACCTTTTTTTAACAAATTATCATCATTTTTATAAATTGCAAGTTCATTATTTGAAGCCTTAGCTAGATTAATATCATAATCCATTAAAGGCACAATATCATTTGTTAGTGGATTATAATAAATTGTTCAACCTAAAAGTGGCCGACCATTTAGAGTTCCACTAATTCCGCCTCCCATTGTCATACCTGTTTCCACATAGTATCCATTTTTATCTTTTTTAATTTCTTTTTTTGAATCAAAGCTTGTTTTTAACAAATTATCAATTTTTTTTATATAGCAATGAATATAATCATGGTTTTTTTCTATGTTTTGAGCATCATTTTGTGCATTACTTTTATTGTGAATAATAGTACCTGCAAAATTTTCTTCTCCAAAAATTTCATCCATTAATACCTTTAAATACGCTTGTTCATTGTCGTCAATTGATACAAAAATTACTCCATCATCTTTTAGGAGTTGTTTTGCTAATCTTAAGCGTTCATTTAGCATATTTAGTCAGCCGTTACGACTAAATTTGTCGCGATAAACAAACTTTGATGGTGCTATATCTGATTTTTCATCTGCTAAATGGTTACCATCATCTTTTGCTGATTCTGTATTATAAGGAGGATCGATATAAATTACATCATAATATGCATCGCTACGCGATGAACTCTCTCTCTCTCTCTCTCTCTCTCTCTCTCTATAACCAATAGGTTTTTTAAAGCATCATAGTTTTCACCAATAATTAAAGTGTTTTCTATATTTGAAGTGTTTTCGTAATTTTTAAAAGATCTATTTTCGTCTTTTTTTAGTAAGGCGACACTTTGCTCATCTTCTTTTTGATATGTTGGTGCAACATCAAATGTAAAGCCGATTTTAATTCTTTGAATTAGCATTTGAAAAATATTTTGCAAGTCTTTTTCATCTGCCTTTTCTAAAATTTTCTTTGCAAGAATTTTTTGATCTTCGTTAAATGTAGCGGGTGCTAATTCATCAATTTTGTTGCAATAATTTTCTAATAAATTTTTTAACATAAATTAATCTCCTTATAATTAAATTTACTAATATATTATTATATGCTAAATATGTAATGAAATACGTTGAATATTAGATAAAAAACAAAAATCCATATGCTTTTGCATATGAATCTTTGCGAATAATAGATTAGAAATTATATTTCGTGAACTTTTTTCATAACTTCTTCAACAGAACTTTTAATTTAATCGTAAAGTCATATAATGATAAGAAGTAATTAAATAAAATAAATTGTCTATATTTTTTTAATTTCGCCCATAATATGGCATTTTCTGCATCTAGCTTCATACTCATCAATATCTCCAAGCAAATTAATTTTATTTGATTTTATTTTTCTAAAACTTGTTGATGCGGCATGCTGACATATAACACAAATTGCTTGTAATTTTGTAACTCTTTCGGCTATTGCCATTAATTTAGCCATATGCTTAAATGGTTTTCTTAGGTAATTTAAATCAAGGCCAGAAATAATAACCAAATAACCTTTATTAGCTAAATCGTCTGCTACTTTTACTATTGATTCATTAAAAAAATGAGCTTCATCTATCAAAATAGCTTTATAAGTATCTTTTTCTAATAATGCATAAATTTCTTCAATATTCTTTATAGTGTGAGTAATATGTTTAACTCCAGATCTGCTTACAATATTATTTTCAGAAAATCTATTATCAAATATTGGTTTTATTACTAATGGTTTTAATTTTGCATATTCTAAAATTCTTAATCTTTTTAAAAGTTCTTCACTTTTTCCTGAAAACATAGGACCAGTTATTATTTCTATCATTCCATCATTAAAAGTTTTATACATATTTCCTCATTTATTTTATTTTGTTTTAATTATATTAAAATAATTTTATGACTTATTATGTTTTACTATTAAAAATAAATAATAAAAATAAACTATAAATAATAATTTTTATAGTTTATATATTTTGTTAATTTATTAAGATATTTATATTTTATTTATTTAGTATTTTTAATTTCTTTAAGACGAGCAGATTTACCTTGTAAATCACGCATGTAGTAAAGTTTTGCTCTTCTAACTTTATTTTTTCTAGTTACTTCGATTGATGATATTAATGGTGAATTAAGTTTAAATATTCTTTCAACACCTATACCATAAGAATCTTTTCTTACTTGAATTGATTTATTAATTCCTGTTCCATAAGCTGCGATAACAAGTCCTTCAAATATTTGAATTCTTTCTTTGTTACCTTCTTTAATTCTTACATGAACTTTAACATTATATCCTTCTCTAATTTCAGGAAGGTCTTTTCTAATTTGTTCAGATTCAACTTCTTCTAATAGTTTAGTTCTCATTTTTAATCCTTTCTATAATATCCTTACGATTTTTATAAGTTTTTAAATAAGCTTGTTCTTTTCTTCATTTTTCAATTTCTTTGTGATTTCCATTCAATAATACTTCAGGAACTTTATATCCTAAATAATTAGCAGGTTTTGTGTATTGAGGATAATCAAGTAAACCATCATTTTCAAAACTTTCATTTTGATGGCTTGATTTTTTAATTACTCCAGGAGCTAATCTTGCAATAGCTTCAGAAATTACCATAGCCGGTATTTCTCCTCCTGTTAGAATATAATCTCCAATAGAAATTTCATCGTCAACAAAATTTAATATTCTTTCATCAAAACCTTCATAATGTCCGCAAATCAAAGTAATTTTTGAATGCTTTGCTAGTTCGTGAGCTATTTTTTGATTAAATTTCCTGCCTTGTGGCGAAAGTAATATTTTATAACTATCTTTTACGGTTTCTAAAGCTAAATGAATTGGTTCTACTTGTAAAAGCATTCCATCACCGCCGCCATAAACAGTGTCATCAACTTTATGGTGTTTTTCTTTTGAAAAATTTCTAAAGTTGATTATGTTTATTTCTAAATGACCTAATTTTTGTGCTTTTGCAATAATACTTTGATTTTTAAATGCTTCAAAGTATTGAGGGAACAAACTTAATATATTAATTTTCATATTTATTTTTTAGCATTTTTAGCTGAAACATAGTTTGCATAGAAATTATCAATTTTTAATAGATTTCTAACAGTATCAGTAGGTTTTGCACCTTGATTTAAGTATGTTGTTACTAATTCATAATTTAAATTTAATTTCTTTGAATGAGGATCATAATTACCTAATTCTTCAATAAATTTACCATCACGTGGTGCTCTTACATCAGAAGCAACAATTTTATAAGTTGCATGGAATTTTTTTCCTACTCTTTTAAGTCTTAATTTAACCATTTTAATTCCTTTCTAAATAATTAAGAAAAATTTTACCATAAAATAAAAATGTCAAGCAAAAATACTTGACACTTTTAAATATTTAATTTAAGTATAATAAATGCTAAAATATAAGTATGAAAAAAATGAATAAAGAAATATATGAAAATTTAAAATCTAAATTAAGTTTAAGTTATTGCCCATATTCAAATGTACATGTTGCAGCCTATGCTAAAACCAATGATGGGAAAGAATTTTATGGAGTTAATGTTGAAAATCCTGCATACCCTAGTGGAATATGTGCCGAAAGAGCTTGTTTATTTGGTTCAGTTGCACAAGGCGCTAAAGTTGGTTCTTTTAAGGAAGTTCATGTAATTAGTAATTCTAAGGGAATTTTATATTGCTGCAGTGGATGTTTACAAGTTATGACACATTTTATGGAACCAAATGGAATGGTACATTTTTATAACATAACAGGGGATAAATATGAAATTAGATCAATTAAAGAATTAGTTCCATTTCAAGTTCAAGACAAGGATATAAAATTTTAATGTTACAAATGTAACATTTTTATTTATAAAGGAAAATTTATGGCTTATTTTAAAATGAAGTTAAGAATGTTATCTAAAAGCTTAGGTACTTATTTAATTCCTTCAATATTTTTATTTTTAGGAATAGTATTAATTACTTTATTTTCAATTTTAATAAATAAAAATAGTTTATATATTACTCAGATCAATAAACAAACTGAAATAATTTTTGGAATTACAATGGGACTTTTATTTGTGTCTATATTTATTCTTATTGCCTATTTAATTTATCTAATTGAATTAATTTATCACGATGATAAAAAAAATGGGATTGATGTTTTAATGTATTCAAAGCCTGTTTCAAAAAGAAACATTTATTTTTCAAATTATTTTGCTATTATGATTCCTGTTTTAATTTGTATGTTTGCAATATGATTTTTAAGTTTAATTTTTCTAAGTTCAATTCATATCAACAAAGCTAATATGGGTAAAATTGCATTAACTTTATTTATTGTTCCTTTCCTATTTTTAATGGTATTTTCAACTTTTGGATATTTAGTATCAGCTAAATTATCATTTAAGGTTTTACCAATTGTAATGGTTTCCCCTTTAATTTTAGGAGCAACTTCTCCATTGATATCATTAATTGATCATAATAAAAACCGTAATCTTTATAATGCAGTTACAAGATCAATTAATAGTAAGCAACAAATTCCTTTAACTTTTAACAAAGGAAACATTGACATAAATCAATTTTCAAAAATATATGATGAAAATTCTAAATTAAAAAATAATGTTTTAACTTTTGATATGAAAGCGAAAAATAATTTAAATTTTTGAGAAATTGAATCAATATATAAAATAAAACAAGATGATAAAATTGTATCTCCTTATTTTAATTGAATTTCTTGATATAAACATGTTCAAAATATAACTTCACATCTTTTAAATACATCAGCTAGTTTTGATTCATTAAATGAATATGATTATTATGCTAAAGTTTCAAAAGGAAGTATTGACTATAGTAAGTATGACACTTTTACATTAAAAAATAAATCTGGAGACATAAAAAAATATCTTTTATTTCAAACTTCTTTGTATGATAAACAATCACCTTTATATTTTGATGAATATAAAAAAGATATTTTAACTTCATTGTTAAATATGAGAAAGTTATTTAAAAATAATCAATTTGCTATGGATGAAATAAATAAAGCAAACTATTTTCTTAGAAATCTTAATTCTATTGAAGACATATATAGATCAAAAGAATTTAACGATTTAATTTTGAAAGCTTATGCAAAAATAAATGAATTAAATTTAGATAAATTTGATGGCAATTTTAATAAGATATATGAAGAAATATATAAAGAAGCAAACAAATTTATTGAATATGATACAAATAAACCTGAAGGAAAAATTACTAATATTATAAATAGTGTTATGTTTAACACACATAATTTATCTCTTTACTTATTAGCTAAATATTATGCAGGTAATAAGGATAAGCTAAAATATATCGACATAATTTCTGTTAATAAAGTCAATAGTAGTACTGACGAAGAAAAGAAAATGTTAAATAAATTTTCAAAAATATTATCAAAAGATGATAATAATTCATATGAAGTAGAAAAAATTAAATCATTGTTAAATTATGCTTTCACTGAAGCAAATGAACATACATTAAAAAGAATTTCAGTTAAAAAATACATGCCACCTTCACTTTCATTTGTTTTACCTCTTATATTATTTAGTTTATTTCTAGGATTAGGTTATCTTGTACATAAAAGAAGGAATTTTAAATAATGAAAAATAATAAAGTAAATAATTATGATGAAAAGCTTGAAGACATTGCAATTAAATTTGAAAATGTGTCCAAAACATTTAAAAATAAAAAAGCTTTAGATAATATATCTTTTGAAGTTAAAAAAGGCCAATTTCATGGTTTTATTGGTTCCAATGGTTCTGGAAAAACTACATCAATAAGATCAATGTTAGGTTTTTATTCTAATGTAAAAGGTAAAATGTTTATAAATGGATATAAGTTTAATTCAATAAAAACTAAAGAAAAAATTGGCTATATTCCTGAAATTGCTATTTTTCCTAAAAATCTTAATACTTATGAATATTTATATTATTTTGCATGCATGTCAAATATTAAACCAAAAATAGCAAAAGAAAAAGTTAAACAATTAATGCAAGAATATAATTTAATTGGTAAAGAATTTGATAAAAGTCCAGAAAATTTATCATCAGGTCAAAAGAAAAAAGTCTTATTAATTCAAGCATTAATTTTGGAACCGGATCTTTTAATTTTAGATGAACCGGCTGCAAATTTAGACCCAATAAGTCGAAATGAATTTTATGAAGCTTTAGATATGTTTCATAAAAAAGGAAAAACTATTTTTATTTCATCGCACATATTATCGGAGCTTGAAAAATATGTTGATAGCTATACACTTATTGAAAATGGAAAAATAATTGAATCTACTTCTTTAAAAGACAAAAATAAAACTTTAGAATTTAATTGAAAAATTACTCTTGTTGATAAATCAAAACAAAATGATTTTTTATCTATTTTAAATAAATTAAATATTAATTATGAACTTAAAAATGATTCGATATTATTAGAATTAAAAACTAATGAAATTAAAAATAATTTATTAGCTGAAATTATTAAAAACAATTTTGCATTTTCTACCTTTTCTGAAAATGATATTAAACTATCTGATATTTATTTTGACAAAAATAAAATAAATACAAAAAAATAAAAATCATTATAATATATGTGTTACTTATAGAGTAACCATTCTAAAAAGGTTTTAAACTAATAAATAGTACCTTAAAGATGTGACAAAATATAAGATTGGAGCATAATGTTTGCTATTATTGAAACTGGCGGAAAACAAATTCTTGTTAAAGCCGGAGATTCAATTTTTATTGAAAAAATTGAAGGTAAAGAAGGTGAAAAAATAACTTTTTCTAAAGTGTTAGTGATTGATGAAAAAGTTGGATCACCATATATCAAAAATGCTTCAGTTTCTGGAAAAATTGAAAAACAAGGCAAAGCTAAAAAAATAGTTGTATACCGTCATAATGCTAAAAGTACACATAAACGTAAATTAGGTCATCGTCAACCTTATACAAGAGTTAAAATTCTTGCAATTTCAGAAGGGACTAAATAATGGCACATACAAAAGCTGGTGGAACAACTAAAAACAGTCGTGATTCCGCTGGAAGAAGACTAGGCGTTAAAGCAACAGATGGTCAATTTATTTTAGCGGGAAGCATTATTTATCGTCAAAGAGGAACAAAAATATTCCCTGGTAATAATGTAGGCATCGGAAGAGATCATACTCTATTTGCATTAATTGATGGTATTGTTAAATTCGAAGATCGAATCAACCGTAAATTTGCATCTGTATATCCAGAAAAAGAAGTTAAAAAATCTATACAACCTAAAAAAGAAGTAGCATCAGCAAAACCTAAAACTACTTCTATCACTAACAAAAAAATAACAGCTACAACAAAAAAAGTAGTTGTCACAAAATCTACACCTAAAAAAGTAGAGAAATAATAACTAAAAAAAGAAGAAAGTAATTTCTTCTTGCTACATTGTAATATCAAGTGCAACACTATGAGATAATTTATAGGGTTGCATTTTTATAAAAAAAGAGCAACCATTTTGCTTCAGAAGGCGGTTACTCATGATTAATAATTATAATCATTTAAATTATACCAATAGAATTCTAATAAAAGAATATTTAAGTAAAAATTATTCAATTAGGAAAATATCTAAAGAAATTAAAAAAAGTCCTTCAACCATATCACGAGAAATCAAAAGGAATTTCGATTGCTTTAATTTAGAATATAATCCTGAAATAGCTCATACAAAAGCTATGACTAGACATAAACACAAGTTTTATTTTTGAGATCGTCATATATATGAAAAATATGAAGATTTTACTAATCAATTTGTAGCATTATATGATGGTAAAAAATGAATGGTTGAAAATACTTATTTTTATATTAAAAATAATTTTAATTACCAGATCCCTTCGCTTAAAACAATTTTTAATTGGATAAATTCAGGAAAATGGGCTATACAACGGAAACAATTACTGCGAAGATATTATAAAAAGGGCGGAAAAAGAGCAAATACAAATATAATTGATAGATTAGTTGGCGCTAAATATGTAAAGCCAATTTGAACTCGTCCACAAGAAATTAATGATAGATCTGAGTTTGGTCATTGAGAATTAGATCTTATTTGTGGCAGAAATGTTCGTGGAGCATATCATATCATTACATTTGTTGAACGAAAAACTAGATTTTGCTATACAGCAATGATAAAGGGAAAACATCCAGATAATTTAAATAGAATTCTTTCTAAACTTATAGGTTCTAACAATATTCCTGTTAGATCAATTACAACTGACAATGGATTTGAATTTAGAAAATTAGGATTATTAGCTTATAAATTTAATATATGCATATATTTTGCAGACAAATATGCATCTTGGCAAAAGGGAAGCAATGAAAATTGAAATGGTTTATTTAGAAGATATTTTCCTAAAGGAACTAATTTTGATGAAATTGATCCTGAATACATTAAAGAAGTAACATTAGAAATTAATTATAAACGTAGAAAAATATTGAACTGAAATTCTTCATTAGAATATTACAAGGAAAATTTAATTGAAACTTACAATAAGATTTTTGAATAATTATTAATATTTAATTCCAAAACCCTACGTGCTTATTTTTAACATATTTTTTTATTTTTTAATACATGAATTTTTGAAAAAAGATAAAATAAAATATGAAGCACATAGTGTTGCACTTCATATTACTTTCTAGCAGAAGAAAGTAATTTCTTCTTTTTAAATTTTTTTAATATTTGGTTGCAAATTTGAAAAACTTATCTTTTATTGATGCCGGTATATTTTCAAGCGTTAAGCAAATTGCACCAATACCTGTATGGATAGTAATATCAACAGATAGATCTATTACATATATTTCTTTAAAATTAATAGCATTTTTGATTTCAAGGGCAATTTCTTTTATGTTTTTATTATCTGCATTAATAATTAAAAAATAATCATCATCGGTTATTTTTTTATAATCTTTAACAATATCTAGTGCTTGTTTTATTAATGTTTTGCGAAAAACATGTCCCAATCCATATTTAATTAAACTTCCCTCTTTGAATTGAATAATAGGAACAATTCTAAATAAACGAGCCATAGCGGCAGCAGGTTTTGTTAATCTGCCTCCCTTGACCAAAGCATCATTAAATTCAGGTATTAACAATAATTTTGCATTTTCTTGGTTAAAAATTTTTGTTGCTTTATCAAATGATTGACCTTCATTAAGTGCTTCTTGAAATAAAAGAATATCTCTAATTAATAAATATGATAATTTTTTGCTTTCTATAATATATATTTTTTTGTTGTCAGCATAAATAGTTTTAAGCATTTGGTATTGACTTGAAAGTTCTTTTGAAATAGTATAAATCACTATTTTGTCATATTCATCTAAATATTTATCAATTATTTTTTGTGCATCACCGGGTAATGAACATGAAGTTTTTACAATACATTTGGGATTTTCTTTTCATATTTTAGAAAAATCTTGTAAATTTAAATCTTTGCCAATTGAATAAGATTTTTCATCAATGTTTGCCTGTAAAGGTAGCAATTCTCATCCATAAGCATTAGCTTGTTCTTCCGTTAATCCAGAAGAAGAATCAAGTATATATTTAATTTTCATATAGTGTCCTTTAAAATATTAATTTAAATTATTATATATATTTTTCATTATTAAATACCTTTTATATATAATTAAATAAATTTAATTAAATGTTTTTAGGATTTATTATGAAAAAAATAAATGTTATTGAAGAATTAAAGCAAAGAGGAATATTTAATAATATATCCGATTTTAATAAGTTTATTAATCTTCGCGAACAAGTTGCAATTTATACAGGATTTGACCCAACCGCTTCAAGTTTGCATTTAGGTAATTATGTTCAAATTGCAAACCTATTAAGATTTAAACAATTTGGTTATAAACCGATTGCAATAATTGGTGGAATCACTGGAATGATTGGTGATCCGAGTTTTAGAGTATCTGAACGTAAATATTTACCCATTGAAGAAATTAATAATAATAAAATCAAAATCAAAGCACAACTTGAAAAATTTGGAATCACAGTTATTGATAATTTAGATTTTTATAAAAATTGAACATTAGTTGATTTTTTACGTAATATCGGTACTTTAGTTAATATCAATTATTTATTGAATAAAGAATCTATTGCTACTAGACTAGATAAGGGGTTAAGCTTCACTGAATTTTCTTATCAATTAATTCAAGGTTGAGATTTTAAAACATTATATGACAAGTATAATGTAAAAATTCAACTTGGCGGTTCTGACCAATGAGGGAATATAACAACAGGATTAGAAATAATTAGAAAAACTAATGGTGAAAATAATAATGCTATTGGTATAACTGCAAATTTATTATTAGATGATAACGGCAATAAGTTTGGTAAAAGCACTGGTGGAAATAATTTATGATTAGATTCTAAAATGACTTCACCATATAATATGTATCAATTTTTACTTAATCAAAGTGATGAGAAAGTTAATGAATTACTTCTTTGATTAACTTTCCTTGATACAAATGAAATAAACGATATTATTAATGAGCATCAAAAAGATAAACATTTACGTAAGGCACAAAAAATTTTAGCATTTAACGTTATTAAAACAATTCATTCTGAAAATGTTGCAATGCAATGTGAAAAAATTAGTTCAATTTTATTTAGTAAATCTGAAAATATTGATAAATTAAATGATGATGATTTTTCGTTGCTTTTAGGATTTCTACCTTCATTTATTTATGAGTCAAGTAACACAATTGGTGATTTTATTAAAGAAAATAAAATATTATCGTCTAATCGTGAAATAAAAGAATTTATTAGCAATAAAGCTTTGACTATAAATGGAAAAACCGTAGAAAGTTTAGATGAAAAAATTATTTTCTCTAAATCAAAAAAATATTTATTACTTAAAAAAGGTAAAAAAGATTTTTACATATTAAAAAGTAAATAAATTAAATTGTAATATCAAAAATGCAACGCTAATGCAACGCTACAAAAAATTTAATAGGGTTGCATTTTTATATAAAAAATATGAAGGGGTCCCTTCATATTTAATTTTGTCAATCTCTTGAAATGGTGCGAACGAATGGACTTGAACCATCGACCTCACGATTATCAGTCGTGTGCTCTAACCAGCTGAGCTACGCTCGCATAAAACAGATTTTAATCTGTTGAATAAATATTAACGTTTTGAGAATTGACGTGCACGACGTGCTTTTCTTAATCCGAATTTCTTACGTTCTTTAACTCTTGCATCACGTGTTAAGAATCCAGCATCTTTTAATTTATTGTGATATTCATTATTTGAAGCTTCTAGCAATGCTCTTGCAATTCCAAGTCTAATTGCTCCTGCTTGTCCTGTAAGTCCACCACCATAAACATTTGCATTAATATTAAATGTATTTAAGGTATTAGTTACTTCAAAAGGACTTAAAGCATCTTGGATTAAAATACTTGAATTTAAATATTTTTTCGCATCTTTATCATTAATTTTAAATTCACCAGTACCAGGCATAATGTAAACACGAGCAACTGATGCCTTACGACGTCCTAAACCATAATATCTTACTAATTCTTTTTGTAGTTTTTTATTAGCCATATTATTTTACCTCAATTTTTTCAGGTTTTTGTGCTTCTTGCATATGTTTTTCATCAGCGTAAACATAAAGATTATTAAATTGTTTACGACCTAATTTTGTGTGTGGTAACATTCCTCTAATTGCTTTTTCAACTAATGCTGTTGGATGTTTTTCACGCAAGTCCTTAGCTGTAATTTTTTTAAGCCCACCAGGATATCCTGTATGGTGGTAATATATTTTTAATTCATCTTTTTTAGAAGTTAATAATACTAATTTTGCATTAATAATTACCACATTATCACCCATATCTACATTCGGTGTAAATGTAGGTTTGTTTTTTCCGCGTAAAATTAAAGCAACTTTAGCTGCTAATCTACCTAGTGGAATATTTTTAGCATCAATTAAATATCATTTTTTATCAACTAATTCTTTTTTAACTATTGTAGTTTGACGCATATTTTTCCTTTATTTATATTAATATATTTTGTCATAAATTAAACATACATAAAATATTCTTATCATTATACCATAAATGATAAATAGTTATTTAATTCTTGAAAGCATATATATCAACGCGGTTTCAGATCTCAATATGCTTTTGGTCAATGATATAATTTTAACATTTTTTTGCTTTGCTTGTTCAATTTCTTCTAAATTAAATCCACCTTCTGGTCCTACAATAAATAATGTGTCTTCACTAATTAAATTTAGTTTGTTATCATTTGTTTTTTCGTAAGCTAAAATTTTATTTTTGCAATCGTAATTTATTAGTTCTTCAAAATTCATAATAGATTTTAATTCTGGAATAATATTTCGAAACGATTGTTGACTAGCCTCTAAAATTATTCTTTTAAGTCTTATAAGTTTTTGATCATTTATGATATTTAAATTTGATTTATCGGTATATTTTGAAATATAAGGGATAATTATTTTAGCACCTAATTCAACAGACTTCTGAATTGCAATCTCAAAATTTGCTTGTTTAATTAAAGGAATAGCTACAATAACATTAAAATCATATTCATTATTTATTGCTAATTTTTCAATTAGTAAAGCTTTATTAAAATCCTCAATTTTGCACTTGTAAAATTTTGATTGATAATTAATCAAAATAATTTCATTTTTATTAAGTCTTAAAACTTTTATATGTTTTTTTAGTTCATCATCGAAATAAAAATAATTATTATTTAAAGTATTGCAAAAAAATTTATACATTATTATCCTTAAATTAAATTAGTATAATAATTGTAAATTATTATTTATGAAGGATAATAAAAAAAGAGGAAATTATCCTCTTTAATGAAATAATGATTTTTTAAGTATTTAAATTTCTTACATCATCTAAATTTTCTTAAAAATATCAGCTAAATCATCGTTTATGTTATTTTTTGCATTGTCTTGCAAAAAATCACTTGGAATATAAGGGTTTTTAACTAAAAATTCTTTAGTTTTGTCACTCTCAAATTCTATTTCAGTTGATTTCAAAAGATTATCAGAGATTTGCTTTTGAATATCTTGAGGGTCTTTAGGTGCATCGTCTTTTAAACCTGTTGCGATAACAGAAACAAAAAGTTCACCTAATTTATCACTTTCATCAGAAGTTGTATTAGTCAAACCAAAAATAATATTCATATCTTGACCAACTAATTCACGCATAGCATTTAATGCTTTTTGAATTTCATTAAGTGTTACTTGTTTTGAAGCAACAAAATATACTATTGCATCAGTTGCACCAACAATACTTGATTCTAATATTGGTGATGAGATAGCAGAAGTAATTGCTTTTGTAGCTCTATCTTCTCCTGAACCTGAACCAATTCCAACAACAGCTTCACCACTATTTTTGATAATAGTTTCTAAATCGGCAAAATCAAGATTTATAATACCAGGCACAGCTATTACATCAATTAATGTTCTAATAGCTTGCTTTAAAACATTATTAGCACAAGTAAAGGCATCGTTATACGATATGTTTCCATATTGCATTAATAATTTATTATTTGAAACAATAATATATGAATCAACATATTTTATTAATTCTTGAATACCTTCTTTGGCAATTTTTGTTCGTTTTGGTCCTTCAAAGTCAAATGGAGTTGTTACAATTGCAACAACTAATGCTCCACATTCTTTGGCGATTTTTGCAATTACTGGTGAAGCACCTGTTCCGGTTCCTCCACCCATTCCAGCGGTAATAATAACTAAATCAGCACCTTTAAGTCTAGATTTAATTTCATCTTCCGATGCAAGCGCTGCTGCTTTTCCTATTTCAGGTTTAGCTCCAGCACCTAATCCTTTTTTATCGCCTAATTGCAAAACCATTGATTTATCAAATTGTTCTAAAACTTGTTTATCAGTATTAGCAATAATAAAATCTAAACCATCAAGCTTAGTACCTAATAAAGTTTTTATACTATTGTTTCCTCCGCCGCCAACACCAATTACTTTAATTTGAGCAACGGGATTATAGTTTTTGTCATCATCAATATTCATAATTTATTCCTTTTAATAATAGAATATTATACAAACATTAAACGTCTTTTATTAATTTTATTATTTCTAATTATATTTGTATTAATGGTAAATATTTCAGTAGTACTTAAATTATTATCATTAGTTTCTTTTGAATTAACTAAGCAATTCATTAAACCTAACATTTCATCTGAAATAAATTCATCAGATTTACTCAATAAATTAATTGAATTTGTTTTGAATAAATCTGTTGAGTAATTTTTAAGCATTGCACTACTAATTGATTTTCCATAAAAGTTAATGTTTAAATTTAATAAATTTAAATTATTTTTCATAATAAAATTAGTAATTTTATTAGAAATGCATTTATAAAAATTATTAATTTCATCATTTAGGGCATCTGCATTCAAACTCATAGTATATGTATTTGCATAAATATCATTGAATGCATTTTCAGTTATGTAGTATGCATTACGAGGAGATAAACTGTATTTTAATGAAAGCTTTTTGTGCAATTCATTCGTGCCAAATGAATGATTTTCAGTTTTTAATAATTTTTTGTTTTTTATTAAATTTATTTTTAATTCATCATTATTTAAATCGATAAATAAATTGATACCATCATTTTTATAATTATTGCTTTTCATCTCATCAAATAATAAAATATTAGATATATTTAACTTATTTTGTGATGTATACTCAGTCAACTTGTTATAAAAATCGGCATTTATTGTTGAAATAGTTTTGATAATTCTTAACTTATTATTTTCTAATTCAACAACTTTGTTTAAAGTTGATTTAATAATTTTCTTTTCTTTTAAATCAATATTTGTGGCAATTATTTCGTCATAATATGATAAATTTTGCTTTGTAAATTCTTTTCTTTTATTTAATTCAAATGAATAAATATTAGTGTTTAAATTTGCTTCAAAGTATGATGAAATTAAAATCATCATTTCTGTAATTTTTCCGCCAACAAGTTTTTCGATATTAACTTTAGATTCTTTGATAAATAATTTCTTTTCATAATCAGAAGTTGAACTATTAATTGCATTGTTAAAAATAGGCAAAATTTGGTTATCTTTTGTTTGTTCAATAGCCTCAATTTCAACATATTCTTTTAAAAATTTCAATACAGTAATAATAGTTTTTTTCATGATTATAGTTTTGTTATTATCCTTAATTTCGCACTATGTGATCGTTTGTTTAATTGTTTTTCTTTTTCTGAAGGAAAAATAATTTTCTGACTTCATGATCTTTCTTCTTGAATTGGAAGTTTGTCAAGTTTTGGATTTCTATAAGTTAAGTTTTGGTAAAACTTTTTGATTAAATAATCTTCTTTAGAATGAAAACTGATTGCAAGAAATTTGCCATTTTTATTCAAAAGATTTGGTATTTGTTTTAATAAATCATTTATAGCATTCAATTCATCATTAACAGCAATTCTTAAGGCCTGAAAAACTTGTTTTGCAGGATTTTTTTGTTTTAATAATTTTGCAGGTAATATATTTTTTAATAAATCAACTAATTCGAAACTTTCATTAAAAGGTCTATTTTTGATAATTTCTTTCGCAATTCTTTGTGAGAACTTTACATCAGCATTATCAATTAATAATTTATTTAAAGTTTCAAATGAATAGTTGTTTAATATATATTTTGCAGTTAAACTTTGGTCTATATCCATTCTCATATCCAAATCGGAATTTTGTGAATAACTAAAACCTCTATTTACATTATCAAGTTGAGGACTACTTACACCTAGATCGGCGATAATACCATCAACTTTTTCAATGTTTATTTTTTTTAAAACATCAGATAAAAAGCGAAAATCACTTTTTATTAATACATAATTACTATTAATTTTTTTTAGAATTTCATTGCTTTGATTTATTGCTTCAATGTCTTTATCTAAACAAATCAACTTACCAGTCGTTAATTTTTTAAGTATTTCCTTACTGTGACCAGCTCTTCCGAGAGTTAAATCAACATAAATACCATTTTCTTTAATTTGTAATTTTTCAATAACTTCATCAAGCAAAACAGGGATATGTTTTTCTATAACTTAACTCCTTTTTCAAGTAATTTTTCAGCCAATTTGTCAAGGCTTTCTTCATTTTC
Organism: Metamycoplasma faucium; assembly: GCF_045160055.1. Taxonomy (GTDB): domain Bacteria; phylum Bacillota_I; class Bacilli_A; order Mycoplasmatales; family Metamycoplasmataceae; genus Metamycoplasma; species Metamycoplasma faucium. The sequence goes on from NZ_CP088155.1 coordinate 547,582, forward strand.
ATAAGTTTTTTCATTAATGTCATATATTTCTTTTGCAAATATTTCACATTTATTTCCAGAACCAATGAAAACAACTTCTTTATTGATAGCTATTTTTTCAAGTAAGTATTTTGGCAAAGTAATTCTTCCTAATTTATCAGGGATTAATTCCTCAGTATTTGCAAATAATATTCTTGATAAATTACGAACTTCTTTATCTAATTGATTATTAGCATCAAGATTTTCACGTAGTTTTTCAAATTCATTTTTTGTGCGCAATACTAAGGATTTATCTAGACCAATAGTGATATAAAATAATTCTCCCAACTCTTTTAAAAGTTTAGTCGGAATAACTATTCTGTTCTTGTCATCTAGTGTTCTATAATATTTTCCAAACATTCCCACTTCTTTCCACTATCACTCTAATTCTAACACTATTTTTCTTTTTAGTGCATAAAAATTTAATTTTTTTATATTTTTAGTAATTTGGTAAAATGTTTTTATGCTGATTTAGCTCAGTTGGGAGAGCAATTGATTCGTAATCAATGGGTCGGGGGTTCGATCCCTCTAATCAGCACCATATGCTTTATAAGCAATTTGAAATAAAAAATAAATTAAAAAAGTTAAAAATTTAATGCTAATTTTCTTTTTTTAGTTATAATTATGTAAGCATTTAATTGTGCCGACTTAGCTCAGCGGTAGAGCAGCTGGCTGTTAACCAGTTGGTCGTTGGTTCGAACCCAATAGTCGGCGCCATTTATGGCCCTATGGTGAAGTGGTTAACACATATGGTTTTCATCCATACATGCGTGGGTTCGAGTCCCGCTAGGGTCACCATGGAGAATTAGCTCAGTTGGGAGAGCATTGCCCTTACAAGGCAAGGGTCGTGGGTTCGAGCCCCTCATTCTCCACCATTTGCTTAAATGCACATAAAAAGCACATCATCTTTTAAATTGGATTGATGTGGCTAGAAAGTAATATGAAGTGCAACACTATGTGCTTCATATTTTATTTTATCTTTTTTCAAAAATTCATGTATTAAAAAAGTAAAAAAATATGTTAAAAATAAACACATAGTGTTTTGAAATTAAATATTAATAATTATTCAAAAATCTTATTGTAAGTTTCAATTAAATTTTCCTTGTAATATTCTAATGAAGAATTTCAGTTCAATATTTTTCTACGTTTATAATTAATTTCTAATGTTACTTCTTTAATGTATTCAGGATCAATTTCATCAAAATTAGTTCCTTTAGGAAAATATCTTCTAAATAAACCGTTTCAATTTTCATTGCTTCCCTTTTGCCAAGATGCATATTTGTCTGTAAAATATATGCATATATCAAATTTATAAGCTAATAACCCTAATTTTCTAAATTCAAATCCATTATCAGTTGTAATTGATCTAACAGGAATATTGTTGGAACCTATAAGTTTAGAAAGAATTCTATTTAAATTATCTGGATGTTTTCCCTTTATCATTGCTGTATAGCAAAATCTAGTTTTTCGTTCAACAAATGTAATGATATGATATGCCCCACGAACATTTCTGCCACAAATAAGATCTAATTCTCAATGACCAAACTCAGATCTATCATTAATTTCTTGTGGACGAGTTCAAATTGGCTTTACATATTTAGCGCCAACTAGTCTATCAATTATATTTGTATTTGCTCTTTTTCCGCCCTTTTTATAATATCTTCGCAATAATTCTTTCCGTTGTATAGCCCATTTTCCTGAATTTATCCAATTAAAAATTGTTTTAAGCGAAGGGATAGGGTAATTAAAATTATTTTTAATATAAAAATAAGTATTTTCAACCATTCATTTTTTACCATCATATAATGCTACAAATTGATTGGTAAAATCTTCATATTTTTCATATATATGACGATCTCAAAAATAAAACTTGTGTTTATGCCTAGTCATAGCTTTTTTATCAGCTATTTCAGGATTGTATTCTAAATTAAAGCAATCAAAATTCCTTTTGATTTCTCGTGATATTGTTGAAGGACTTTTTTTAATTTCTTTAGATATTTTCCTAATTGAGTAATTTTTACTTAAATATTCTTTTATTAGAATTCTATTGGTATAATTTAAATGATTATAATTATTAATCATGAGTAACCGCCTTCTGAAGCAAAATGGTTGCTCTTTTTTTATATAAAAATGCAACTCTATAAATTATCTCATAGTGTTGCACTTGATATTACAATGTAGCCACATCATCTTTTAAATTGGATTGATGTGTTTATTTTTTTATATTTATTATTTATATTTAAAAATATTTTTAATTTTTATTGAAGTTCTTAAGAAAAACAAATGAATTATTATTTTTAAAATATAGCGATATTTTCATCTAAAAATAATTTTCTTTATAACATATTTAAACTTTTTCCAAATGAAAAACATATAATGAACAAAATTATTTGCATCTAATTTAACAAAATCTCAGAATTTAGTTTTTATAAGCATTTCAAATATTAAATCAACTAAATCTTCTTTTTTAGTCTCATCATTTAATGTTGAGAAAATGATTTTAATGACTTTATTAAGTTTTTTTCAATCTCTATTTGATAAATCATTTATATTAACTTTTAGAAAACTTAATATAAATGAAGCTAATTTATTTTTATAATTTGAAAAATAACTATTCGAAAAATCAAAAAAACTTCTTATGTAATTTTTAATTAAATCCTTTTTTAATAAAATAAATTCATTTATAAATAAATCAAAATTGTCATAATTCTTAAATTTTGCAAAATCAACAATTAATAAATTAGTAATTTTGTTAAATATATTTAATGTTATTTCATCATTTGACAATTCAAGAAAGAAATTTTTAATATCGTCATTAATAATAGGATAAATATTATGTTTATTAATATCATTTTTTATAGCATTGATAAAATCAATTATTAAATTTTTAAATTTTAATTGTTCATCAAAATATAATTTTTTAAATAAACTAAAAATTAGTTGTTGATTTTTACTTATATATAAAGTAAAAAAATGTTTTATATTAACATATTTATAATTTGAAAATTCTTTTTCAAAATTGTTAATTAAATTATTTAATTCTTTAGAGTTTAATATAGATCCGATAATTTTAATCAATTCATCATCTTCGTTTTTAATTTTTGTAAGAAAATCTTTTATATTAGAATTATCTAATTTATTGATAATATAAAATAAATTTTCACTTAATACATTTGATAATGTAAGATATTCATTTCTTGAAATAATATTAGTAGGAATCATTGCTGAATTTGCATTAAAATTCTTAACTAAGATTTTAAAATAGGGATTTCCTATTGATTTTTGCAATGAAAATATAGCATTTAAAATGTTTAAAATGTTATTATTCCTAATATTTTTAATGTCAAATAATAAATTAAAATCACTTTTATATTTGTTAGATATATTAATTAATTTATTTATTGACAGATTTTTAAAAATATTTTTTTTATTTAGAAAATTTGTTATTTTATTTTTCAAAATAAAATCATATATATTTTTTGCGATTTGTTGATATCCTAATTCTGTGGGGTGAACATCAATTGCATTTTCATAAAATATATTTGCATATTTTTTTCATTTTGTAAAGAAAAATGTTTGTACATAATATGTATTGGTTGCTTTGCTAATATATTCTAGTGAGTCATTCAATAATTTATTAATTAATTTAAAAAAATCAGCAAATAATGTTGGATTTTTTTTCTTTGTTAATTCTTCTATTTTTAATAATAAAGGAAAAAATGAAGGGCTATAGCCAACAAGAATAATATTTAATTTATTATTTATTGATTTTATTTTTTGAATAAAATCAATGTATTTAAGTTCTATTTTTTTCAGAATATCTTTTATATTATCAAAGATAATTTTTTTAATTTTTTCAATTGAAAAATAATTTTTTTCATGAATTAAATAATTAATATATTGATAAGGTAGCGACGATTGATAATCATTGCCGCCTAAAGAAATTAACAATAAATCACTAGTTTTTAATTCATTTATGAGCTCATTTGAAAGATTGCCAAAATTAGCCTTAAACTTTAAATTATTATCAATTGTTCAAAAATTATTTGTAAAATTAGATTTAAAAGTGGAACATTCATTAATTTTTTTGTTTAAATTTATTGTTTTGAATAATTCAGTATTTTCATAATTTTTGTTTAATAGGTCAATATAATCATGAATTCTAACAATAGCTAGTGATAGATTATTATATTCAATATTGCTTCAAATGTTATTTTTTTCTTCATTAGATAGTTTTTTGTTTGAATATATATTATGATAAAAAAGTTCGATTAAAAAATCACCATAAGACAAACCTTTGTAAAATTTATCATCACTTTTTTTATATCCATATGTATATGAACCGGTTTTACTATTAAATCCTTGAGATATTGAATCTCCTAACACCAATAATTTAAATTTTTTATTCATTATCTATGCCTTAATTTAATTATTAATTATAACAAATATTAAATTAATAAAAAATTGACTTTCGCCAATTATTTATAGTATTGTGTAAATGAATAATTAAGTTTAATTATTTTATCTGATTCTGAATTTGCATTTGTTCCATTGTTTATTGCATATGAAATTTCAAAGACATAATCAAATTTGAAAAAATTATTTTCATACCTAAAATTAGATATTTTTTTAAACGCAACATTTATATTATTTATTTGAAATTGTTTTTCATCTTTATTTATGCAATTTGTTTTTTCATTAAATGCTTCTTTAAGCGTATTACCTATATTTTTATAGAAAAAATTTCAAGTGTTATTTTCTCTTAATTCATTTGGTTCAGCATTTTTAAAATTTCTTTGTCTCATAACATTTCAAACATTATTATCAATTGAATAACCAAAATATTTCGCTTTCATAGTTTCATCTAATATTTCAAAATTAGGTTTTTCTTGTTCGGAAAGTGAATCATATTTGTCCTTTAATTCTTTAGCGTATTTTTTCCATCTCTCATTAGAAGGATCTTTTTCGTTGATTAAAAAATTCTTTTTTAAGAAATCTAAATTTATATTTTTAAAACCAGATATTGTTGTTTCATAGATATTTGATGAAATAGTTTCATTATTCTTTTTATACATAATTAATTGATATGATATGTGAAGTTTTCCATCTATATCATTAGCACTAACTGATAAATCTTTAAGTTGGATGGCAGATAAATTAAATTGATTTTTATATTTTTCTTCATTCTTTAATTCTAAAAAATCAGGTGAAGATGATAAGTTTCTTTTTCAAAAATTTGCTCTATATGCCGATGCATAATCATATTGTGGTTTGTTAGCCTTTTTAGATAATTTTGATACTAAATAATTTGCAATATCCTTATCATTATAAGATATCTTATCAAGCATTTTATTAGATTCTTCAACAATAGTTTTTTTAACTATATTTTCGTTAAAACCATCAAATTTTTTGTAAATAAATGATAACTTTATTTTAAAAGAATGGTTATTGCTTTTAGATAATATTTTAAACGTATCCAGTGTATATCTTTTATCTTTTAATAAATTTAATAAGTCAATTTTCTCATTTTTCTCATTATAACCAAATAATTCGGAAAAATATTCCAATAATTCAACATTAGTTAATTTATTTATATCATTAATAGTTTTATTATATTCAATCATTTTATGAATATCAAGTTTACCTTGAATATTATTTATATTTGAATTATTAATATTTTCTTTTTCAAAATTATTAATGGTGTAATCCTTTAGTTCAAATGGCATGTTTTTATACATCCCTTTGATAGAAAGCTTAATATAGCCCAATAAATCATCGTATTCTAATAGTTTAACATCTAAATTTTTAAAATTCTCATTAGACTTATCATTTGTAAAATTATTTACATTTTCAGATGCAAGTTTTGATTTATTTAAATTAAAAAGACTTAGTAATTCATTATATTTTGATTCATCGAATTTATCAGTAATATTTTGTTTAAAATTTGTAAACTCTTTTACAACTTCATCTGATTCTATGTTGTGTGTTTTATCAAAAATTGAATACTTGACAAGTGCTTTATTTTTTTCTATTTTTATTTCTCTTAATTTGAATAAATAATTTTGTTCAAGTGTGTAATGATAATTATTTATATTTTTTGCTTCTTCTAATGTAAATTTTGATGAGTCTATATTTAGATTAAATTTATTTTTGGCATAATCATTTAGTTTATTTTTAATTTCTTTTTCATTTTCTTTTTGTTTTTCGTTTATTTTTTTATCTTTACATGCCATTGAAGTTAAAGGTAATAAAGTTAAACTACTTAATGCATTTGATATTATTAAGATTTTTTTACTCATTTAATGTTTCCGTTTCTATTTTTTTAAAAGCTTGTGTATTATACATATAATTTTATTTTTTGGCAATAAAAAATAAAAAATGGTGGAGATGCGGGGAATTGAACCCCGGTCCACACATCCTTATTAATATATACCTACAGTTTATTTAGTTTATTAGTACTAATATTATTTACAAAACTAACAAATATTATAATTTAGTCAATTATAAATGTCATATTTTTCACTAATTGAAACAAAAAATATCAAGTCTTTAATCACACTTATATTATTCAAGACAAAATAATTAAGTGACTAGTATTTATTAATATGCAAATGCTAGGTTTGAATTACTTTGTGCTAAAACAAAGTTTGAATCAATTTCTTGATTCATAGGTTTTTTATTTTCGTTTGCGTTTAAAAAGCCTAGAAGCATTATGGTTTGCAATACCACTGCAATACATTAATTTAGATGTCTGTCGAAGCCATTACACCCCCAAATAAATGCATTTAAATTATATTCTTTAATTGCTTTCTTTGTTCTTCTTTTTTTATTTTTTCACGTTTGTCGAATTTCTTTAATTGCTTTGCAAGTGCAATTTCAATTTTTATTTTATTATTTTTTCAATAAAGTGAAAGTGGAATTATTATTAATTTCATTCGATCTATTAAAGAACGAATCTTTAAAATTTCATTTTTATGTAATAATAATTTTCTTGAACGATATGAATCGCACTTAACAAGCATATATTGAGCAATATTTGCATTATTAAGTCATAATTCATTTTTAAGTGAAATTGAACAAAATGCATTTTGTAATTTAATATTTTTTGCTCTTATGCTTTTAACTTCTCATCCAAGTAATGAAATACCACATTCATATGTAGTATAAATGTCATAATCTGATTTAGGAAATTTATTTTTAATTATTAATTTATCCATATTAGATAATTATAATGCTAGTTTAGCATTAATTTTTCCTTTTTCAATTTCAATAGAATCAATAATAATATTGTATTTTTTTCCTACTTTTACAGTAATGTTGTTTCCGGAAGCTTCATATTTTGAAATCATAAGCATATTATTATTCATATTATCAAATCTAACTAAAACACTTGTTTGATATTCCTCAATATTAAAAAATATTCCATATTTTTCAATTGAAATTGCTGTCGCTTGAAAAGTTTTGTTAATAAATTGATTGAAAAATTTACCTTTTCAATAATCAACTGAATCACGCTCAACTTGCATTGAATTTTTTTCACTTTCACTATTTTGTAATGCTATATTATCAATTTTACTATATTCAGTATCATAGATACTTTCGCTATATTTTTTATTAAAAATATATTTTCTTATTAATCGATGCAATAGAAGGTCTGGATATCTTCTAATTGGACTTGTAAAATGTGAATAAGCTTTGGAAGCCAAACCAAAATGTCCTATGTTTTTAGCAGAATAAATTGCTTTTTGCATAGTTCGAAGTAAAAAAGATTTAATATATGAATCAAAATTAATGTTTTTAAGTTTTTGAACCATCATTTCAAATGATTTAGGACTTCCATCCATAGGTACAAAAATATTAATATTAGAAAACTTAAATAGTTCTTGTAATTCTTGAAGTTTTTCAATACTTGGTCTATCATGAATTCGATAAATTGAAGGAAATTTGCTTTTTTCCATCATTGTTGCCACCGTTTCATTCGCTCTAACCATAAAGGCCTCAATTAATTTTTCAGATTCTCCTTCTTTTTTAATGATAATATCTTTTATTTTAGAATCTTCAATTATTAATTTAGGTTCTTCAATTTCAAAATCAATATATCCTTCTTCTTCTTTTTTCTTCATTAAAATTTGCGCTAATTCTCTTGCTGCAAAAAGATTATTCTTAATATCCAAAGGAATAGTATTATTTTTGTTTTCGAATAAATCATTAACATCATTGTATGTTAAACGGTAATTAGACTTAATAACGCTTGGATATATTTGATATGAAACATTATCACCATTTTTGTTAATTTCTAGTTCTAATGTTATACATGCTCTAATTACATTAGGATTTAGTGAACAAATACCATTTGATAATTTAAAAGGTAACATTGGAATTACTTTATTAGGTAAATATATACTTGTCCCTCGATGTAAAGCTTCTAAATCAATTGCACCATTTTCTTTAACATAATATGAAACATCAGCAATATGGATAAATAATTTATAGTTATCATTATTAAGTTTATAACAAGATATAGCATCATCAAAATCTTTAGTATCAAGTCCATCAATAGTTACTGTGCTAAGATTAATTAAATTAGTACGTTTAGCTATTTCTTGCTCAGAAACTTCATCAGGGATATTATTAGATTCTTCAATAACTTCATTAGAAAATTCTTCATTAATATCATTAGATTCAATTATTTGTTTAATTACATAATTTTCTTCTTGTGTAGAACATATTATTTTTTCAAAATCAATTAAAACAAATTTGTCATCATAACCGATAACTTTAAATTTAAAAAGTAAATCATTAATGTTTGCTAAATTATTAGGAATTTTGCTTAAATTCAGAATTTTAAAGTGAGCATTATTTTGAGGCTCAACAGCATCAAAATAATATTTATGGTTAATAATTTCAAGTTTGCCAACTAAACTACTATGATTTTGCTTAATTATTTTTAGAATATTAGCTTTGTAAAAAATTTTATTATTTTCATCTTTATATGAATATATATTAACTTTGACTAGATCATTATCTAAAATATTTATAAGTGAAGGTGCAGGTAAAAAAGCACTACATTTTTCAGAAGTAGAGTTTTCAAAATCTAAAAATCCAAAACGTTTAGTGGTTATAGAAATATTGTTTTCAATTGTTTGAATGAAAGTTAAAGCATAATATTTTTCGAATTGATTACATTCGATTTTATTAAACTTTAATAAATTTTGTAATATTTTAGTTAATTCCTTATTCCTAAATGGTTTAATGTTAAGACCTTTTGCAATATCTAAAAAAGTAACCTTATTATTGGTAATAATAAAGTCTAAAACTTTTTTTTCATTAAGTTCAAAATTATTTTTATGTAAATTATTCCGGGAAAAATAATTATTATTAGCCATAATTAATTATCCCTTTTGTAAAACAACACGTAAAACAATAGCTAAAATAAATAATAATGCACCTAATGAATACATTGATCATTTAAGAACTTTTTTAATCCCACGTTCTTTAGATACTTTAAACAAATCTAAATCATTGCTACCAACAAGCGCACCACTAAAACTATTTGAATCTGGAGCTAATAAAAAAGAAACAAATATAAGTGCAAAAGAAATTAAGATTAAAATAATTATTATTACTAAAGATGCAGTTCTCATATTTATTCCTTTCTATTTTTTGTTTTGTTTTTCAAACTTACTTAGTTTGTAAATTATTAAATGGTAATAAATAAATATTATTATATTTTAGATTATTTTTCAATTTTTAGTGAATATTCAGATAGTTGTTGTTCAGTTACTTCCGAAGGAGATTGTGACATTAGATCTAAACCTTTAGCGTTTTTAGGAAAAGCAATTACATCTCTTATTGAAGAAGAATTAGTTAATATCATAAGTAATCTTTCAAGTCCAAAGCCAATTCCACAATGAGGAGGTAATCCATAGTCAAATGCTTTTAAGAAAAAACCAAATTTATCTTTTTGTTCTTTTTCAGATAATTTCAAAACATCAAACATTTTCTTTTGAACATTAGGATCAAATATTCGCATTGATCCAGAAGCAAGTTCAAAACCATTTAAAACATTGTCATATGATTTTGCACGTACTTTGTCCAATTCATTTGTTTCTAAATATTTAAGTGTACTTTCATCAAATTGAGTAAATGGATGATGTGCTGGAACATACATTTTAGTGTTATCATCTCATTCAAACATTGGTCAATTAACAATTCAAAGGAAGTTTAGTTGATTGGGATCTGATAATTCAAAAACTTCGTTTAAATATGTACGAATAGCACCTAATGATTTTAAAACATCATCTTCTTTTTTTCCAGAAGAAATTAGTAAAGTTAAATTATTATTTTTAATTTTTAATAGTTTTGTATATTCAAGATATTGAGCATTATTTGAGTCTAAAATAGTTAATTTTTCGCCAGCATTTTTAGTAAATATTTCATTAATTTTATTAATATGTTCACTAATGTTTTTATCAAAAAGAATACATTTTATATACTTATAATCTAGTTTTGATTTTAATTCTTTAGAAAAATCTTTAATTAAATATTCATATCTAGTATCGGGTTTATCAGTACCGTAATTTTGCATAGCATCAAAATAATTCATACGAGGAAAAGGAGTTTTAATTTTATAACCAAATTGTGATAAAGTTTCTTGTCACATCTTTTCACATAAAGAAAATATATCTTCAATATTTGCAAAAGACATTTCGATATCAAGTTGAACAAATTCAGGTTGCCTATCTTTTCTTAAATCTTCATCTCTAAAAACCCTGGCAATTTGAAAATATTTTTCAACACCAGAAGCCATCAATAATTGTTTATATAGTTGAGGTGATTGTGGCAAAGCGAAAAATTTTCCTTTTCTTCGAGTGGGAACTAAATAATCTCTAGCACCTTCAGGAGTAGATTTGGATAAAATTGGTGTTTCAACTTCAATAAATCCTTCTTTATCAAAAAAATTACGTAATGCTAAAAAATATTTATGTCTAAATTGTAAATTTTTTAGCATTTTTTCTTGTCTTAAATCTAAAAAGCGATATTCTAATCTTAAATCTTCATTCGCTGAGTTTAACTTATTATTAATTTCAAAAGGTATTTGTTTAGATTGATTTAAAATTTTATAATCACTAACAATAACTTCAATTTCTCCGCTTGAAAGTTCTAAATTTGCTTCAATTCTTTTTGAAACAATTCCTTTTATATATAAACAGCTTTCTTTAGTTAAATTTGGATCTGATATGTTTTGAAAAATTAATTGAACAACCCCAGATGAATCACGTAAGTCAAGAAATAATTGATTCTTAAATTTTCTTTTATTTGCAATTCAACCAAATAATTCAACATTTTCGTTTAGGTTATTTATGTTTAATTTTCCGCAATAATATTGTTTCATCTTCATTCCTTACATCAATATTTTTCTTTCGAAATCTTCTAAATTAATATATTCTATTTCTTTTTCTTCTTTTGTATTAAGATATTTAACTTTTATATAATTTTTAGGCATATTTAGTTCTTTAAAAATTAAATATTTAGGTTTTAAATCATATTGTTTCTTAAATAATTGTTTAATGGTTATCTTTTCGTTTATTAAATTAACTTTATATTTAGTTCTTAAATCATAAGCAATTTTTACAATCTTTTCTTTTTCATTATCATTTAAATATGCAATTAATATATCTAAATTATCAATTAATTCTGGGTATAAATGAATTTGACTTGAAACTATTTCAATAAGGCGATCAACACCAAATGCAAATCCGATCGAGTCTTTATTAGGGCCGCCAAATTCTTTAATCATTCCATCATATCTGCCACCCGCTAAAATAGTAGATTTAGCACCTAATGCTTCTGAATTTGAAACAAATTCAAAAACTATATCATTATAATAATCAAGACCTCTAACTAAAAAATTATTTATTTTATATTTAATCTTAAATTTATCCAAAAGTTTTAATAATTCATTAAAATTAACTTTTTCTTCATTTGATAAATAATCTCATAAAATTGGTGCTTTCTTGACAAAATCTTTTTCACCATCAACTTTATCATCAAAAATTCTTAAAACATTTTTATCTAATCTTTCTTGTGATAAGACTGATAATTCATCTTTATATTTAGCAAAATATTTTTTTAAATCCAAAATATATTTATTTCTACTATCAAATGAACCTAGATTATTTATTTCAATAATAAAATCATTAATCTTTAGTTTGGTTAAAAAATCATATGCAAGTTTAATAATTTCAAAATTAGCAAGAGAAGATTTTGGGGCGATTAATTCAACTCCTCCTTGATAAAATTGACGATATCTACCTTTTTGTGGGCGTTCATATCTAAACATTGGGCCAAAATAGTACAATTTAGCATCACCATCAAAATTGTTTATTTTATTTTGAACATATGCTCTAATTGTTGAAGCAGTAGCTTCAGGTCGCAATGCAATTAATTGCTGATTATTATCTTTAAATATATACATTTCCTTATTAACAATGTCACTAGTTTCGCCAGCTGAACGAATAAATAAATTTGCATCTTCTATAATTGGAGTTTCAATAAATTTATAATTGTAATTTTCAGTAAATGAAAAAAAGACATTTTTAATATAATTAAAAATATCTGCTGTTTTACCAAAAATGTCTCTTGTGCCTTTTAATTTGTTAAACATTAATATTCCTTATTATTAATTATATTGAATATTCATTAATTCCGATGAATGATTGTTCTTCAACTGAAGATCTTGATGCTCAATATCCTATTGCAATACGTTTTTGTTTTAATTTGTATTTTAAAACTACTATTGATCTTCAAATGTTTGGAATTAAGAAAATATTAATAAATGGAAGCATAATTAAGGCATAAGAAATACTATATACAAATGAACTATTCAATGAATTCATCAAGTATAGTGTTAATGGAATAAAGATAATTCATGTAGTTAAATTAGTTAATTGTCTTGATAATATTTGAATTATGTTAATTCTAAATATTTCACTAATTTTTGCTTTATCAAATATGTAATTTTTAGTATTAACGTCTTTTGTAAATTCAAATTTAATTTTTGATGAATTTATAATTGAATCATTTATTATAAACATAGTTGAAAGAATTAATGAATCTAATAAATTAGTACTAATTTTTGCTTTTGTTATTAAGATTAGTGAAAGTGTAAATATAATAGCAAAAAGAGATTTTAAAAATAAAATGATTCCTGAAATAAGTGAATATCTTAATGTCATATATGCAGCAATAATTAATAATGAAGCAAAAATAATAATTGATATTGTTAAAATGTCAGAAGTTAAACTTATTGGTTGAATTTTTGATGAATTAAGTATCATCTTTTGTAAAACAGGATTTAAATTCTTAAGTTGTTCTAATGAAGATAAAATATCATTTTGTGACTTAAGCAATAATCCATAGCTTTCTCTATATGGTTCATTAGAATATAAAACTGAATTAGCATTAAATTTGCCAAGTTTACCACTATGTGAATTTAAAAACTTAATTACTTCATTTATTTCATTTTTATTGAAATAATTACCTTCCTTAGGAGAAAACAAATAAGTATATCCGCCCTTAAATTCAGAAGAAAGGTTTAATCCGTTTTTTCATGATTGATTAATACCTGCATATATAAAATACATAACAAAGGCAAGAACAATAAGCGAAGCAAAACCAATTGAAAAATATTTTGATTTTGAAATTAAATCTGTTTTATATATTTTTTGACTATATTTTCCATTCCATAGAACTAAATGATAATTTTTATCAAATGATTCAGTTTTTGCCCAATTTCGCATAATTAAATATTGCATAATGACTGCAATTGCAAAATTTATAACAATTGATGTAAATAAAATTATTCCAATCGGAGTACTATAAAGAGTATTTAAATATATTGCAAAGATAGAGAGGACAATTATTGAAAATATACTATCTAGAGACGGAATTAAAGCAGTCTTAATAATTTTAGAGATGGCTTTAGTAGTATTAGCTCCATCTTGAATTTCTTTCTTAAATGAATCTAAAAGGTTGTGAATTAATTCAAATGCAAGAACAAATGAAACAATTATAGTTAAAGCAATGATTGGACTTATAAATATATTTAACGCAGCTATTATTGTTAATAATATAAACAAGAAAAATGCTAAAGTTATGATTGAAACTAAACCATATAGTCTATATCTAACAATGAGGAATACTGAAAACAAAGCATATAAAATTGAAAGAACTATTAAATATCTATTAACATTAGAAAAATTAGTTGTTTCATAGTATGAATATTCTAGCGAAAGCTCAAAAGGTGCCATTGAATAATTAATTGCAGCAGCAAGTTCAGCATCAGTATATCCTGCTTTATTTTCATTAAAAATATTAATATATGAATTTACTGCAGAATTTTGAGGAACCATTGCAAGTGGGTGAGTTGAACTAATTAAATATTTTGCAGCACTTTCTTTTAAATAAGGATTTATTTTACTTTTCTTTACATTTTTATCGTTTTTGTTATTAGTTTTACCGTTTTTATCTTTAGTTTTTTCTTCCTCAGGGGCAGTTCTTCCATCTGCAAATGCTGATTTTACAGGATTACCATTATATTTTTTATATGTTTCAGGATCATTTTCTTTAAGTCAATTTATATATTCTTTTAAATTGGTTCAAATATAGGCAGAAGATGGACCAATTCCATGTCTTGTATATCTATAATATGCTTCATTTCCATATTTAATATATTCTTTTCAGCCATTTTCAGTGAATTTTAAACCAACTCTTCTTGAATAACCTTGAGAATTATATGAAAATGCTGGATTTTCTTCCAATTCAGGCATAAAATCAGCTGGATCACCTTCCAGAAAATCTTTCAATCTTTTACGATTTGGATCATATCAAGACTGAAATTTACCTTTATAGAAAACAGGGTCGCCGTTTTCATATGTAAAGGTTAAATAAGGTTTTTTTGTTAAAGAATTAATTAATCGATTTTTTTGCACATCATTTTTGCTAGTATAATCTGTTAAAGATATTTGATTTTTACCAGTAATACTCAAATCATATGTAGATAATAAGTTTTTGTTTTGCAAATATGCTTTAGTTTTACGTAAAACTTCTTTATCGCTTAATGTTTTTTTATTGGTTAAATTATCATTTGTGGACTTAGAAATTTTAAGTGTTGATTTAATACTCTTGATATTTGAATCTGTATTGGTTGATAATTTAGGTTTTAAATAAAAAATAGAACCAAAAATAATTGCAATTAGCATTGCAATCATTAAAAATATATTGATAAATCATCTAAATTTTGTGCTAATGATTCTTGTTTTTTTCATAGTTCATGAAATTATAATATATTTATTTTATTTTTTAGTTAAATATTGAACCCCATTATTAGTTATTTTTCTACCTCGTGGCGATTTCTCAATTAACTTATAATAAAGTAATGTTGGTTCTATCTCATTTATGATTGTATAGCGGTCGTCTTTTACTATATTAGACAAAGCATCTAATGAAGCATATGAATCATTAAAAGTTTCATGTAAAGCATTTAAATATTCAATTTGAGAATGTAAAAGACCAAACTTATATATTCCAATAAAATTAAATGCTTTTTTAACAATTGAGCTATTGATTTTTGTACTTTTTTCATAGAGCGCAAAATCATAAACTCTTTTTAATAGATTGTTAGCAATTCTTGGTGTTTGCCGAGAATGACTTGCAATTTCTTTAATTGATTTTTCATCAATTTCAATTGAGTTTCGAATTGCTGAATTTCTAACAATTTGTTCGATTTCAGAATTATTATAATTTGCTAATTTACCAATAAATCCAAAACGATCTTTTAATGGTTTGGATACTTGATTAAATTTAGTTGTTGCACCAATTAACGAAAACTTATTAAGTTTCATTCGCATAATTCGTTTATCACCATCAACTCCAATAGCAACATCAACAACACCATCTTCCAAAGCTGAATATAATAATTCTTCAATGTTTTTATTTATTCCATGTATTTCATCAATAAATACAATATCGTTATCTTTAAATGAAGAAAGTAATGTTAATAAATCACTTTTTCTTTCTAATAAAGGACCTTGCACATAAATTATGTTTCGCTTTGTTTCTAATGCAATTATTTTAGCAAGAGAAGTTTTTCCTAATCCTGGTGGTCCATAAAATAATATATGGTCAATAGGTTGATGGAGCTCATTTGCACCAGCTATCATAACTTTTAATGTTTCTTTTATCTTTTCTTGACCAATAAAATCACTAAATGATTTAACTCTAAACTCTGATTTCATGTTGATTTTGGCTTATTAACTTTATTGCATCTTCAACACATTGTTCAATGTTTTCAGTTATTTTTATTTTTTCAAGTGCATATTTAATTTGTTGTGTTTTAAACCCAAGCATTTTCATTGTTTCTTCAAATTGATTGTTATATGAATTTGAAACTTTATTTTTAGCTTTTCAATCTTCACCATTAACTAATTTTTCAACAAACTTAGCATACTTAGATTGATAATTGCTTACTATGTTGTTTGCGACGCGACTTGAAACATAATTAATTTTTTCCAATTCATCTTTATTACCATCAGCAATTAAATTAATTATTTTTTCTCATCCTTCATTTAAAATGCTTATTGCTGTTTTTGGACCCAATCCTTGTAATGAAATTAAATCTTCAAACAAAACAAGTTCTTTAAAGTTTTCAAATCCATAGGTTGTTTTTGAATATTCATTTTCTATGCTTGAAATAAAAACTTTTCTTACTTCATCTTTTTTAAATCTTTCAATGTTAGGAACATAAATTAGTTCACCGTTCCCATTGTGATCTAAAATAAGATAGTTTGTGTTAACGTGCATAATTTTGCCGTATTTGTATATTGTCATTTTTTCTCCTTACAATTTTCATTCTAATATAAAGAAAACAAGAAAAATTAAAATTGGTAAAAATTTGTGAAAACTAAGGGTAAGTTTTATCAAAAAAGTACAAAAATGCAAATTAAATGAGTAAAATTAAAACTTATTTATATAATAAGATATATGAAAAAAATTGAAGTAAATATTGAGATTTCTAAAAATTCAAATATTAAATATGAATATGATAGAAAATCAAACAAAATTAAAGTAGATAGAATTTTAAGAGGAGATTTTAAATACCCTACAAATTATGGATATATTAAAGAAGCACTTGATTGAGACGGCGATGAACTTGATGTTTTAGTTTATTCATCTGAATCTTTTTTACCAGGAACTTCTTTAGATGTAAGAATAATAGGTGCTATGAAAATGATTGATTCAGGAGAAACTGATACAAAATTAATCGGAGTGCACGCTGATGATTATCGTTTGGACAATATTAATTCTTTAAAAGATGTTGACAAAATGTGACTTCAAAATGTAAAGAACTTTTTTACAACTTATAAAAACTTTAAAGGTGAAGGAATTACTAAAGTTACCGGTTTTGAAGATATTAACTGAGCGGAAAATGAATATAATGAATGTTGCCATTTAATGGAAAAATATGGTCAAATGGATAAAGATAAATTTATTGAAAAAATGAAAAAAGAACATCCCGAAAAATATATCTAATTATTTTGATGAAAAAATGCAAAAATTTGCATTTTTTTATATATTTAAGGCGCTTAAATATATAATTTTTTTGCGCGAAAAAATCTATAAAAAAACTATTTTTTTTATACTAAAATAATTAATAAAGGGATAAATTTAAATAGAAAAAACATAGAAAAGGATATAAAAAAATGGATTTCAAAGAAAAGTTTAATACAGTAATGAAATATTTTCAAGTAATAACACTTATTAAAAAATTTAAAGAAAGCAACCTTAAAAAATCATTCAACGCTAAAGAAAACAAATATATTAAAAATAATCCTAAAATCATCGAATTACAAAATACATTTTTGAAAATGAAACACTTATTAACAAATTCATTTATCAAAATATTATCAGATGAACATAGGATTATTTTTAATAATGATTTTTTAAATATAGATAAAGATCGAAAATGATATTTGAAATTTTTTTCAAAATCAACTTACTATAGAAAACTAGAAGGATTATTAAATTTAATATTAGCAATTCTTATATAATGAAACTTTTAATTTTTTTTATTTATATATAAATAACAATATTTTTTAGTTTCATTTTTTACAAAACCTTGTAAAAAGCATATTTAATTAATTTTGTCTAATTATTAAAATTAGGCAACAATTAAATAAACTTTTTTACGAGGAAAGATGACATTATTACAAAACAATTTTACAAATAACCAAAATGTTCAAACTATTACTCAAACATTAAAAAATACATTTCATCATTTGAAATATGGACCTGATTTCAAAAAATATGATAACACTATGGAATATCCGTTATTCTTTCGAACTAATAATGAAAGACTTAATGATAAACCTATTTATATAAAAATCAAACGAAATTTCAATGACGAATATGCTACTTTAACATTTAAAATACATAACGATTTAGTTAAACAAAATTTTAGAGTATGAGCAATGAATGAATTTTTGGATATTAAAAATGTTAAAGAAATTGAAAATGGTTATTATCAATATGAAATATATCAAACCAATAGTGGTAAGAAATTGCTATTTGATAAGCTTGATCGTTTAATTTCATTTTCCGGAAATTATAAACGAGTACATAATACTCTTTTTGGAATTGATTTAAGAAATATGAATATAAATACTGATGTTTTAAATACATCGTCAAATACAACAACATTTAAATATAGTTATATTTATGAAATAAATTATAAAATTACTGGTTCATCATTATTTAACCAAACCTTTGAAAACGATAAAGATTCATCAATTTTCATTTATGAGATTACAGGTAATATTTGATATCCTAAGTTTAGAGAAGAATTTAAAAAACTTCTTGAACTCAAATATCGAAACATTTCACCAAAACAAAAACAAATATTACCAATGAACAATGTATTAAAAAATTTATTTTCTTTCACAAATTCATACCTTTCTTTAAATTCCTATTTTTCAGACAATATGTTATATAAGATAAATCTTAAAAAAACTGATTATGAATGAACTCAAAGTTATAATTTAGATTCAAAATATAAATATGACAAGATTAGTAAACAATTTATTATAAGTAATGACAATGATTCAAGATTTAATTATTATTTTCCTTTAGATTTTATTGGTAAATATTCATATTCTCTAGATTTCAAAAATTGATTTGAAAAAGATAAAAAAACTCGTTTTGAATATAATGGGGAAATTTCTCAAAAGATTTTTGATCCATTACATGGAGTAGTCAAATTAAAAATTAATCAAAGCAACTTAAATAATAGCAATATTGAAAATATGATTAATAATTGAAAATACCATGCTTTGTAATGTTTATTTAACAAAATGTATAGGAGAACTTATGAAAAACAATAGTTTTATTGCATATTTAAATAAAGTTAAACTTTCATTTAAAGAAAAATTAAAAAAATGTGGACAAATATTAGGTAATACGGATGTATTAAATGATTCCATTATTGAATAAACTACCAAAAACCCCAGATAGGCCCCCAATTAGATATAACATAAAAACCGAATATATAACCGAAGAATTAAATAATACATTTGAATCTTATGTTTATCGAGGAAGACCTACAAGCGGTTCTTGAAATAATCCAAGTTGAAATGGAATATTAAAAACAAACAATCAAGCCATTGAAAATAATCCAATTTATATCAAAATCATACGTAATTTGGTAGATAATTCTGCAACAATAATTTTTAGAGTAAGCAAAAAATCATTAATTGAAAATTTTAAAATATTAGTTAATAATAAGGAAGTAGATATTAGCAATAGAAAAGAAATTGGTAACGATTATTATGAATATCAAATTTTTAAATATAATGACGGTGCAAAAATTGATTTTACAAGAATTAATGATTTAGTTGCATATACTGCACGATTAGGTAGATGAAAAATGATGCCTTTTGGAATTCATTTAAAAAATATGAATATTCAACGAAAAACTTTTCAGAAAGGCGATGCATCCACACCAAATAGAATTGAATATAAATATATACATGAAATAAACTATAAAATAACTAAATCTAATCTTTCGGGTCAATCATTTGAAGAAGATAAATATTCTTCAATATCATACCTAAAAATTGATGGCTATATTTATTCTAAAATTAAACAAAATGAAGGCAATAATTTATTAGCTAAATTATATTATTCAAATATAATGCCAAAAGAAAATAAAAAATTACCAATGAATGAAAAATTGCTTAAAGGTTTTTATTTGGAAAAATATAAATATGATTTAAGCGGAGTTGAAAATGATATGAAAAATAAATATGATCAAAAAATAGTTAAAAATTATGATTTTTGAGAAGTTACTTACTCAGACAATCAAAGTTATTCTTACAATAAAACAACAAGATCATTTATTGAAGATGAAAATGGCAAGATTAATGGATATATATTGCCTTTGAATTTTTCTGGATATTTTAGTAGAAGATTCATTTTTAAGAATTTATTTGATAATACCTCTACAATATTACACTCATCAGATAAATATTCGCAACCATTTTTTGATAAATATAATGGATTAATCAAACTTAGATTTGATAAAAAACAAGTTGATTGAAATACTTTAGAAAAAAATACTTCTATATGAACATATAAATAAGAACTCATGCACTTATTCTATTAAGTGTATAAATTTAACAAAAAGTGCAACACTGTGAATTAATTTTATAGGTTGCATTTTAATTAAAAAAGTTTATTTTATTTGGATTAATTAAAAGGCAAAAAAACAGTTACAGAAAAAAATTTTAAAAAGAAGGAAAAATATTATGAAAAACACAAATAATTCATTAGAAATAACTAATTTTAAAAAAGCTTATTATGATTCTTTATTATTTCTTAGAAAATTATTAGTTGATAAAAATTATGATCTAATTCATAAATTAATTGAGAACAAAGATAAAAGATATAACATATCATATCATTGAAATTTTTATGAAGAAGCGGTTAAGAAAGGCACTGAAAGAGAATTTAATAAAAGAGAAACAAAAAGAAATCAAGTTTTACTTTGAGAAATTAATTATTTGTTAACATTAAGAGATCTAGAAATTGAAGAATTCAAAAAAGAACAATTGAAAAAAATGCAAATCGAAAAACAAAAAGATAGTGAAAAAGTAATAAATTAATTTTTTCTAATTTTACAAATAAAATAAAACTCCCAACTTAATTGTGAGTTAAATTTTGCATTAATTAATAATAAAATAAGATAATTTTTAATTTATAAAAATAAACTTTGTTACGAAATTAAAACATTCCTGGTTTCATTTGTAATTTACCATCTGCCATATCCTTCATTTGTTTTGCCATACGTTCAAAATCAGTTAATAGCATATTATATTCATGTGCACTTCTACCTGAACCTTTTAAAATTCTTGCTTTGCGTTCTGCATTTTTAAGAAGTTTAGGTAATTTTTTTTCTTGTTCAGTCATTGAATTAATTAAGATTGTATAAATTCTAAATTTATTTTCAGCTTCTTCAATTTTTGTATCATCAATTTTATTTGCAAGGCCTGGAATCATTCTTAATATTGCTTTCATCTTACCCATTTTTTTAATTTGTTCCAAACTATTCATTAAATCAGTTAGATCAAATTTTCCAGTTAACATTTTATAACCAATTTTTTTAACTAGTTTTTCGTCAACTTCTTCTGATGCTTTTTCAATAAGAGACATAACATCTCCCATACCCAAAATTCTATCAGCCATTCGGTCTGAATGGAATAACTCTAAATTGGAGGTTTTTTCTCCTACACCAATAAATACAATCGGAACTTGTAATAAGTATGAAATACTTAAAGCAGCGCCTCCTCTTGCATCACTATCAAGTTTAGTAATAATACTTCCATCTAATTCTAAATTTTCATTAAATGTTTTTGCAACATTAATTACATCTTGTCCACTCATTGCATCAACAACTAAAAAAATATAATCTGGGTGAACGTGCTTTTTAATTTGCTTTAATTCATCCATTAGTTTATCATCAATTGATAAACGACCAGCAGTATCAATAATAACAAAATCATTTTTATTGTTATATGCAACATCAAACGATTTTTTAGCTATCTTAATTGCATCATTTTCATCTAAAGTGAAATAATCAGTTTGAATTTGTTTAGCTAATTGTTTTAATTGTTCACGAGCAGCAGGACGATATACATCGGCAGCAACTAATAAAGGATTTTGGCAGATCTTTTTTCTTTTTAAGAAAGTTGATAATTTTGCAGCGGTTGTAGTCTTACCGGAACCTTGAAGTCCAATGAGCATAATTGAAGTTGGAACTTTTTTTAGTTTAACTTCACATTTTTTTTGACCTAAAATTTTAACAAGTTCATCTTTAAAAATTTTTAAAAATGTTTCTTGTTGATTTAGTTTACCAATAATTTTACTTTCTAATACCTTTTCTTTAACTTCTTTTGTAAAAGCTCTAACAATTTCTAAATTAACGTCTGCTTCAAGCAAAGACATTTTAACATCTCTTAAAACTTCGACAATATCTTCTTCAGATATGGACATTTTCTTATTTATTTTGTCCATTGATTTTTGCATTCTTTTTTGGATAAAATCTAACATAATATATCTATTATAAATTATTATTTAGATAAATACACGATAAAATGTGGTAAAATATATAAATTATTTTTCCGATTTTATTTATATGCTTGAGGTGAAAAAGTGACAGAAAAAAATATTCAAGAAATAATAAATCATTTAAAGACATCTGGTTTCGTTTATCAAAATTCTGAAATATATGGTGGTATTACTAATACTTGAGATTATGGTCCCTATGCTATTAATATGCTTAATGCAATTAAAAAATATTGAATTTCTGAATTTGTTAGAAAAGAAAAAAATTATTTGATTGATTCAAAAATAATTATGAATAGCAACGTTTGAAAGGCAAGTGGACATTTAGATAATTTTTCAGATTATTTAATTGAAAACAAAATAAATAACAAACGTTATCGTGCTGACCACATCATTAAAGATTTATTTCCACAAATAAATATTGAAAAATTAAATTATTCAGAACTTGAAAAATTAATTAAAGAAAAAGTTAATGAATATGATGGTTCTAAATGCAATTGAGGTGAAATTAGACCATTTAATTTAATGTTTAAAACATGGATGGGAGCTATTGAAAATGATTCTTCAAAAACATATTTGCGCCCTGAAACTGCACAAGGTATATTTGTTAATTTTAAAAATGTACAAAGAACTACACGCGCTAAATTGCCTTTTGGAATTGGGCAAATTGGTAAAAGTTTTCGAAACGAAATAACACCACGTGATTTTATTTTTAGAACTCGTGAATTCGAACAAATGGAACTTGAATTTTTTTGTTTAGAAAATGATGCAAATAAATACTATAAATATTGAATTGAAAAATGCAAAAATTTTGTTCAATTTCTAGGTATAAACGAAAAAAATATTCGTATCCGTCCTCATGAAAAAGAAGAATTAAGTCATTATTCAAAAGGTACTAGTGATATTGAATATTTATTTCCTTTCGGATGAGGGGAACTTTTAGGAATTGCTAACCGTGGTGATTATGATCTTAAACAACATATGAAATATTCAAATGAGTCACTTGAATATTTAGATGATGAAGGTAAAAAAATAATTCCTTATGTAATTGAACCGTCAATCGGATTAGATCGTTTACTTTTTGCTTTATTAATCGATTCTTATGATGTTGAATCTTTACCGAATAATGATTCACGAATTGTAATGCATTTAGATTATAAAATTGCTCCAATTCAAGTTGTTATTTTGCCACTAATGAAAAAATTGTCAGAAAAAGCTAAAGAAATATATGACAGTATACTAAAAAACACTGAAATAAGGGTTTTATATGATGAAACTGGCTCAATTGGCAAAAGATATCGTCGTTATGATGCTATCGGTGCTAATTTTGCAATAACAATTGATTTTGATACAATTGAGAAAAATATAGTTACAGTTCGTAATCGTGATAATATGCTTCAAAAAACAATTAAAGTTGATGAAATAATTAATTATCTAAATGATGCATATAAAACAAAATAAGGAAATAAATGAGTCAAGAAAATATTTGAGATATTGTTTTAAGCAAAACAGATATTATTAATATAATTTCAGAATATGTTTCATTAAGTAAACAAGGTAAAAACTTTAAGGCATGTTGTCCATTTCATGGTGAAAAAACACCTTCTTTTATAGTTAGTCCTGATAAACAAATATTTAAATGCTTTGGATGTGACAAAAGTGGAAATGCTTTAAAATTTTTAGAACTATATAAAAATATATCTTCGCTTGAAGCTTTAAAATTATTAGCTCAAAAAGCTAATATAGACATTAGTGCATATTTAAATAGTCACAAAAATAATCATAAAAATCAAGAAGAAATTAAAATTATTGATGTTCTTTCTGATGCAAATAAATTTTTTCAATATCAACTATTAACATCAAATAATTTAGAATTGAAAAACTTTTTAAACAAAAGAAATGTTGATAGAAAAATAATAAAAGATTTTGAAATAGGATATGCTCCTAAAAATATAAGTATTTTTCAATACTTAAAAGATCGCAAACATAATGATTATGAAATTAATTCTTCATCTCTAATTAGTCAAAATATACCTGAAGCAAATTTTTTTAATGATCGCTTAACATTTCCAATTAAGGATAAAGATGGAAATGTTGTTGGCTTTTCGGCAAGAATAATGAATAGTAATGACTCTAACAATGTCAAATATCTAAATAGTTATGAAACAACCGTTTTTAAAAAAAATGAAATATTATTTAACTATTATAATTGCAAAGAAATTATTAATAAAACTAGAGAAGTTTATATTGTTGAAGGGCAATTTGACGCTATTGCTTTACACAAAATTAATTTTAAAAATGTAGTTGCAACAATGGGGACTACATTAAGTATCAAACATTTAAATTTATTAAAAAATTTAAAGCTAAATCTTTTTTTTGATAATGATGAAGCAGGTAAAAAAGCAACACTTAAAAATTTAAAGAGCATTTTATATTTTAAAAATAATTTAAATTTAAATGTTTCCTTTATTATCAATAATTTGAATAAAGATGCTGACGAAATTTTTAATTTAGATAATGGACAAATGCTAACTAAACTAGTTAATAATAAACTAGATTTATCTGAATGATTAATTAGTGAATTTCTTGACAAAAATAATTTTAAAAGTTTGAGTAATGATAAAAAAATAAATATTTTAAAATCAATGTTTGAATATGCATACTATCTTGATTCATTAATGTTCCAAATGTTTAAATCTAAGATTATTAGTGAAAAATACGTTGATGAAAATTTATTTGCAAGTCTTGAAAAAGAATATTTAAAACCAAATTTTCCTTCAGATCAAAATTTTCAAGTATACATAAAATCAAATAACAATAATAGTATTGTTTTTAACACAAGTAATAATTATCAAAATTATAATTATGATTTGAATAACTTTAATATTGATGAAATTTCCGATGAAAACATTATTCCAAATTTAAATTTTAAAAAAAAGAAAAAGAAAATAATTTTTGGACGTGGATTAGATATTAGTTTAATTCTTAAATCGATTTTAACTCAACCTTCATACCTAGATGATTGAAATAAAAGTGCTTTTGCTTATTTTAATTGTGATGGTGATAATCAATTAATTAAAGAATTAATAAACTATGTAATAAAACATAAAGGTAAAAATCCAGAAGAAATTAAAGAAATAATATTAACTGATAAAAATTTAAATCAAGTTAAAATTGAAACATATTTAAATATATTAGAATATATAAAATCAATAGACATTTCATTAACAAAAGAACAATTTAATGACAAAGTGTCAAAATTAAATAATGAAAAAACTTCAAATATGTCAAAAAAAATTTTAAAAATAAAAAATTAAGGATTAAAAATGACTACAAAAGAAAATGTAAAAAAAGCATCAACAAAACCTTCGAATAAAAAAATTAAAACTACAAAACAAGAAAAAAATGATTCACTTAATACAATTATTGAATTAATCAAACAAGAATCAGCAAAGAAAAAAAATAAAATATTTTCACAAGAAGAAATTTATAAATTTTTAGATAAAAAGAAAGTATTTATTGATGATGAAAATGCTGATGAAATTTTCAATAAATTGTTTGATTTAAAATTATTAAGTAACAATGTTGATTTTGGAGATGATGATGATATTTCTGAAACTGATTTTTTTGATACAATCAAAAAATCTAAAAAAATCAAGGGTACTAAAGAAAATAAATCAAGCGATAATTTTTATGATGATGACGAAGAAGAAAATGTTGATGAGGAAGAATTTGATGAATCAAAACTTAAAGAATTAGAAAATGAAACCGATGATGAAGATATTGACATAGAAGAAGAATTTGATGATAGTTTGCAAAAACCATCAGAAATGGATGATGATCTTGATGAAGATTTAACAAATAGCGAAAGTGATGAATATGTATCAAAAATGGGAATTGATGAAGAAGATGATTTTGATGCCGAATCTTTATTGCGAGACTATGATACATTTGAAATTAAATTAGATGATAATGAACTTTCTTTAAAAACAGATAAACTAACTAACAAACTGACTGAAACAAATGATATCGTTAAATGATATATGCGTTGAATTGGTAAATATGGAAAATTATTAACACCCAAAGAAGAAAGAGAATTAGCTGTAAAAATGGAAGATGCTCAAAAAGCTAATAACTATTATAAATTTAAACGAGCTAGAGATATGTTAGTTAAAAGAAACCTTCGTTTAGTAATTAATAAT
This sequence comes from Metamycoplasma faucium, assembly GCF_045160055.1. Classification (GTDB taxonomy): domain Bacteria; phylum Bacillota_I; class Bacilli_A; order Mycoplasmatales; family Metamycoplasmataceae; genus Metamycoplasma; species Metamycoplasma faucium. Next base: position 574,479 of record NZ_CP088155.1, read on the forward strand.
GCTAAAAGATATAAAAATCGTGGTTTAAGTTTTATTGACTTAATTTCCGAAGGAAATTCCGGAATAATGAAAGCTGTTTCTAAATATGATTACCATAAAGGTTTTAAATTTTCAACGTATGCAACATGATGAATTAGACAAGCTATAACTCGTGCAGTTGCTGACCAAGCAAGAACAATTAGGGTACCGGTCCATATGGTAGAAACTATTAATAAAATCCTAAAAATTGAAAGAGAATTACAACAAGAATTCGGACGTCCACCAAGTGATGAAGAAATAGCACAGAAATATGGAAACGAATTTACAGCAGCTAAAGTTAGATATATTCGTAAAATAAACATTGATCCAATTAGCCTTGACAAAAATATTGGAAAAGAAGAAAATTCAAGTTTTTCTGACTTTGTTAAAGATGAATCAGTTATGAGCCCAACTGATTATGCTTCAAATGAAGAATTAGCAGCAATTTTAAATGAAATGATTGAAGATACATTAGATGAAGCTGATAAAGAACTAATTAGAAAAAGATATGGTTTCGGAAAGGATCCTAATGGTAATTCCTATAAACCTCATACTTTAGATGAATTAGCAAAAGAATATGGAAAAACTAAAGAAAAAATTCGTCAAATGGAAACTAAGATCATTAGAAAATTAAAACATCCTCAAAAACGTAAGAAATTAAAACAATTTTTCTTGCACAATGCTTATGATTTAGATTAAAAGACCAAAAAACAAAACTCTAAAAGTAAACTAGGACAAATTAATTAGACTCAATTTATTTGTTTTGTATATGCCTCTCATAATTCATGAGGGGTTTTTAAATTGAATTTCTTAATAAATCTTTCATTATTATATCAATTAATAAATTGGTCAATTTTTTCTCTTAACTCATCAAATGTTAATGTTTTAACTTTTTGTTGAAAAATAGGAAAAATTTCAGTTTTTAATATCGAAAAGAAATATTCAATTTCTCTGTTATCCAAAGAATTTCCAACTCTTGACATTGAAATAATTCCATTATGTTTTTTCATAAAATTTAGATAATCATGTGAAGAATACTGATATCCATGATCTGAATGAATTATAAAATTAGACGGAAATTTTGTTGATGAAATATGTTTCATTACAAGAAAAACATCATTGTTTTTTGATAAATTTCAACTTACAATTTTTTTGGTCTTGTGATGAATTAATACTGATAGATAAACATGATTTTCTCTCACATCTTTTGGTGAAGGAATGTATGACACATCAGTAGCATAAATATCATTATTTTTTCCATCATAATCTCGATTAGCGATGTTTAAAAATTTTACATTTGTATTCTTTACTTCACGTTTTCTTTTTGCTTGTCTTATTGAACAATGCAAGCTAAGTTTTTGCATATATCTACCTAAAGTGCGTGCATTTATTGAAATATTATTATTTTTCTTTAGAAAAATAGATAGTCTTTCTCTTCCAAATCTACCTTTATTTGTATTAAAAGCTTTAACTATTTCCATTTCATATTTAATTTTTTGTGTTTTGCTATTGCTTTTATTTTTCAATCTATAGTAAAAGGTGGATTTTTTTATACCTAATACATTCATTATTCCAGCGTTTGTTAATTTATTTGAAATTGTCTTTTTAATTTTCTTTACAACTTCGTCCAAATTTTTACTTTTATATTTATCAAGTATTATTTCATAATAAACGTTTAGTATTAATTTTTTAAGATCTTCTTTACTTAATTTACTCAATGCTTCATCTTGCAATTTTTCTCTTAATTCATCATCCTTTTTATTCTTTTTTCTTCTACCAACGTTTTTGCCTTTTTTAGGAGCTTTCCCGGTCTGTGATTCTATATTCATACCTAAATTATAATTATTAAATTTGGTTTTAATCAAATGTAAAGCATTCTTTCAATAATTGATATTTTTCTTTGTTATTCGAATGTATTTAGACATAAATTCTTTTTTTGTTATGTCATAGTTAATATATAGTTCGTATAAATTAAAAACTTTTAATCATTCATTTTTCTTTAAGTGTCTACCCATTAAATCCCTCTTTTCTTAAAAATGATAAAAAACTCATAACGTCAATTATGAGTCTAATTTTTTTGTCCAAGTTTAAAGAAGTTTTGTTTTTTTATTAAATAAAATTAAAAATTGGTTTTAAAAAATATATCTTAAAAAATCTTTAAACAAAACTTTTTGTTCAGGAAATTGCAAAATATATGACTTGATTAAATTTAAAATTAAAGAAATAACAGTCATTGGCCCAACTCCACCAGGAACTGGAGTTATATATGATGCTTTTTCACTAAAACTTAAAAAATCTAAATCACCTGAAATTTTGTTGTTATTATTACGATGTATTCCAACATCAACTAGTACAACACCTTCTTTAACATTTGAAGGTAAAATTGGATTTATGCATCCTGTGGCAACTATAACAACGTTTGAATTGTCAATACCTTCTTTTGGTGTAGATTTATCATATTTTCTGACAACATTATTAAAATTTGATAAATATTTTGATAAAGGTTTACCAACTATATTTGATTGTCCGATAATTGATATATCGTTATTTTTATAATCAATATTATAAAAATCTAATAACAATAAAATTCCTTTAGCGGTTGCTGGCAAAAAATTATTTTCACTTTCATAATTGGAATTAATGTTATATAACGAAAGTCCATCGATATCTTTATTGATTGAAATTAAGTCTAATAAGTTTTGAATTTCTTTTGAAGAAATATTTTTACTTATCATTGGTAGTTGAATTATTAGTCCTGTAACCAAATTTAAATTATTTAATATTGCATTTTTAATTTCTTCATAAGATGCATTCTCAGGTAATTTTATTAATTTTGTTTTGATACCAATTTCATTGGCAACATTAATTTTATGTTTAATATATATATTTGATTCTTCAAGATTGCCAACTTGAATTATTCCTAATGTTATATCAACATTATAAAAACAATCTGACTTAAATAATTCGTTTAAATCAGATTTTAATTGATTAGAAAATTCTTTTCCACTCAATAGTTTATACATTAATTTTTCCTAAAACTTCCATCTCTACTTTGGACCACAATTCCAGTAGTATCATTTAATTGTTTAGCATATTTGATAGCTTCTTCTTGAGTTCTAAAAGTTTTAATTGCACGTTTTGCATTAGCATTTTTTACTGCTCATCCATATTCATGATTAACTATATATCTTACAGGCATATTAGATTCCTTATTTATATTAATATTTATTAAAATTATATTAAAAAAATCCTTTAAACAAATAATTTAAGCAAAATATGGCATTAACAACAATATTCATTAATTATTTAATAAATTCTTTCTTTAGAATACCAATAAAAGGTAGTTGTCTAAGTTTTTCTTTATAATCAAAACCAAAACCGACAACAAATTCATTTTCAATTAAAAATCCATATTTATCAGGTTCAAAAGCAATTTGTCTACCGGATGGTTTATTTAATAAAGTGATAACTTTTAAAGATTTTGGATTTCTTGATTTTAATAAATCAATAACTTTATGCATTGTTTTACCCGTATCAACAATATCTTCAACAATTAAAACATCTTTGTTCATAATGTCATTAGCAAGGTCTAAAATAACTTTAACTGAACCTGAGGTTCTTAAGTCGCCATTATATGAGCTTACAGTCATAAAATCTATTATAAAATCAATATCTATATCTTTAATTAATTGAGCCATAAAAGGAAATGATCCTTTTAAAAGGCCTATAACAATTAAATTATTATTATTTTTATAAGTTTGATTAACTCATGTAGCAAGTTCTTTAATTTTACTTTCTAAAGTTTTTTGATCAAAAATAATTTTTTCAATATATTTATTTATTAGTTGCTTCATTTTCTTTTGTTCTCACTTCATTATCAATTATATTAATTGCTTCTAAAAACACTTCTTCTTCAGTTTTATTATTAGTATCAATAATGTAATATTTTAATTTAAATCGTTTAGCAATTTCTTTAAAAATTTTGAAATAATTTTCATGCAAGTTTTTAAAATATTCGTAATTTTCAGAAAAATTATTTATTTCGCTCTCTCTTCCTCTTTGAAAGATACGTTTTTTAAATGTATCAAAAGAAATATCTAAAAATATTGAAAAATTAGGTAGTTCAGATTTAGTAATTAATTTAGCAAACAATGCATCATATGCTTTCAAATATTTTCTTTCTTTTTTAGATAATATTAATTTAGCAAATATATAATGTTCAACTGAAAAACGATCTAGAAAAATGTGATCTCTAATTTCATCTAATTTCATGCTTTCAAATTTAGTTAATATTTCAGCAAATTTTGATGAATGATTTTCAACTATATATGATTGAAAACCAATTGTTAAATTAGGTTTATTTTCATATAATCATTTTAAAAAAGTATTAAACACTTCATCATCTTCTTCGAACTCGTGAAGCATCATTGACGTTTTATAATATTTATGTAATTTTTCAGAAAGAGAACTCTTTCCAGCTGCTATCATTCCACTTATACCTATAATCATTATTTCTCCATTTAATTAAATTTGTATTACTTATAATACCATAAAAAAACGTATAAATATATATAATTAAGTTACTTAACATATAAATATTAAAAGGAAAATTATGAATTACAAAAATAAATATATTCCATTATTGTTTGCCCCAACGCTTTTAACACCATTATTTGCAATGTCATGTATATGACATAGTAATGATAATAAAATGAAGATTACTAAAGAAAGATATAATTTTTATAATCTAACTAATCAATATAATATAAAACAAAAAGAAGTTAACTTATATTTTAAAAAAGGCGAAAACGTACCTTATGTTTCAATAGCAGAAATGATTAAATCATTAGATGGCTTTTTAAATGCCGATAAGATTAGTTACTATGAAAATTGATTTAGTAATTCAAGAACATATTTCCAAGGCGGAAATAAAATGACTGTTGACTGGAAAAAGAATAAAATATCTGTTAATAGTCTTGATTTTTTTAGCTTTACAAAACGTAGTTCAACAACTAATTATTCAAGTCATTTAAAATATCTACAATATAATGCAATAAAAGCAAAAGGCCATAAACCAACTACACAATTTGATTTAGATAAATATAACTTAGATATTCTAAATTATTACAATAAAACTTTAGTTCCCTTGCCAGTGTTTAACACTTTATTTTGTAGTCAAAATTATTACAACTTATATTTCAATGGACAAAATTTATATGGTGCATATTTTGGACTAAACGATAATCAAAATGGTATTGATTTAATCAAAAAAGGAGGTTTTGAAAATAAACCTCAAAATACAATCGATAGAAAAACTACACTAAACCATTTACTTTGAACTTTAGACCATTTTTATGGTTTAAAACCACAAAAAGGAATAGATGAATTTAAGAAATATTTATCAGATGAAGATATAAGAAAAATTTTATCAACCGATGTTAAAGATAATAATTCTGCCTATTCGAAATTATTTTATCAAAAACTTAATGATTTACACACTTGAATGTCAATGCTATCATTCTACAATGATGGTGATACAAAAGTTAATTCTCTAAATACTGATAGTGAAAACGAAAAATCATATAATAATATTAGAGAAAAATTATTAGAATTAAGAAGAAATAGATTTGGATATAATGAAGTTCCACCAGTTAGATTTATAAATAATACTGCAATAATTAGTTTTGATCAATTCAAAACAGGAACTAAGGAAGAAATTTCAAGTCCTGATGCTTATAAACATGATACATATGAATTTATGAAATATGTAATGAAAGAAATCAAAAAAAGAGGTAAAACAATCAAAAATATTGTTATGGATCTTTCGTTAAATGGCGGGGGTTCTGTTGCAGCAATGATGCGAGCATTAGGCTTTTTAACTAACCGTCAAATTGAAACATATGATTATGATACATTAGAAAAAATGATTTATGAAACAGTTTATAAAGTCGATACTAATGGCGATGGAAAATATAATTTAGCAGATGGATATCCAGAATATAAATGACATGTTTTAACAGGGAGAAATACATTTAGTGCTGCAAATTCTTTTGCTGCAATAGCTAGAGAAATGGGGATTGCCAAAATAATCGGCCAACATTCAGGTGGCGGAGAATGCAGTATTATGCCTAATGTTTTAGCAGATGGAACTTCTTTTGTTATGTCTTCTAATAATGCATCACGTATTAAAAATAAATATCTATTAAGCCAATATCGTTATCAATCTATTGAAGGTGGTATTGATCCTAATACTTGATTTGATTATGATAAATTTTATGACGATAGTGAAATCGATAAATTAGTTAATAGATAATGTCTTAATTTTATTAAGTTAAAAAAGAAAAACTCGTAATTAAATACGAGTTTTTTAGTTAATTATTTGATGAATTTAAATTATTCTTCATCATCAACGTTTTTACCACCACGTTTTTTAATAATTTCATCAGCTAAATTACGTGGTAATTTTTCATAGTGGTGGAATCACATTTGGTAAGTTCCACGACCAGTAGTCATTGAACGAAGTTCAGTTGCATAGCCAAACATTTCACTTAATGGAACATATGATTTAATAACATGTGCTCCATCATTTCTTGTTTCATTATCATAAACTTGTCCACGACGACGTGATATATCGCCCATAACGTCTCCAAAGAAATCTTCAGGAGTAACTACTGCAACATCCATAATAGGTTCAAGTAACACTGTTCCTAATAATTCGCGTCCTTTAGTTAATGATTTAGAAGCAGCAATTTTATATGCAAGTTCTGAACTATCGACTTCATGGTATGAACCATCAAACAATGTTGCTTTAATATCAATCATTGGATATCCAGCTAAAATACCAATTTCCATTTTTTCACGTAATCCTTTTTCGATTGACTTAATATATTCTTTAGGAATTTTACCACCAACAATTTTATCTACAAATTCAAATCCTTTATCGTGGTTTGGTTCATACTTAATTCAAACATGACCATATTGACCTTTACCACCAGATTGTTTCTTATGCATTCCTTCAACTTCAGCACTTTTAGTAATTGTTTCACGATATGAAACTTGTGGTGCTCCAACTTTTACAGGAATATTAAATTCTCTTTTAATACGATCACAAATAACATCAAGGTGCAATTCACCCATACCAGCTATAATAGTTTGACCAGTTTCTTTGTCGGTGTAGTATTTAAAAGTAGGATCTTCTGCTGCTAATCTTTGTAATGCTAATGACATTTTTTCTGAAGCATCTTTAGATGCAGGCTCAAGTGCTTGTGAGATAACAGGTTCTGGGAAAACCATATTTTCTAAGACAATATCTTTATGTTTTTCATCAATTAATGTATCACCTGTAGTTGTAAATTTAAGTCCAACAGCAGCGGCAATATCACCGGTTCTTACTTCATCAATTTCAGTTCTACTATTAGCATGCATTAAAATAACACGACTAATTCTTTCTTTTTCACCTTTAGTTGAATTATAAATATACGAACCTTTATTTAAAACACCAGAGTATACTCTAAAATATGTTAAATTTCCAACATATGGATCATTCATAACTTTAAACGCAAGTGATGAGAAAAATTCATCATCGCTTGCAGGAATTGTAACTTCTTTTTCGCCTTGATATGCTTTCATAGGAGGAATATCAATTGGTGATGGTAAATAATCAACAACTGCATCAAGCATTAATTTAATGCCTTTATTTTTGAATGATGTTCCACAAACTACTGGGAAATATTTAGCAGATAAAGTTGCTTTACGAATTGCTTGCTTCATTAAAGAAGCAGGAACTTCTTTTTCTTCTAATAAAAGTTCAGTTATTTCATCGCTATAATCACATAAAGATTCAGCTAATGAAAGACGCATTAAAGTTGCTTCTTCTTTTAAATGTTCAGGAATTGGAATTTCTTTATAATTTTCATCAATTCCGCCATCAAATTCATAAGCTTTCATTTCAACTAAATCAATTGAGCCCTTAAATTGAGCTTCTTCACCAATATTTAATTGAATAGCTTGTGCATTTGCACCTAATAATTTTCTTAATGATTCAACAGATGCTTTAAAATTAGCTCCTGCTTTATCCATTTTATTTACGTATACAATTCTTGGAACGGAATAATTTGTAGCTTGACGTCAAACAGTTTCAGTTTGAGGTTCAACTCCAGATTGAGCATCTAAAACGGTTACAGCTCCATCTAAAACACGTAATGAACGTTCAACTTCAACAGTAAAGTCAACGTGTCCTGGGGTATCAATAATATTAATTCTTTTACCCTTTCAAAATGCAGTAGTAGCCGCAGAAGTAATTGTTATTCCACGTTCTTGTTCTTGAACCATTCAGTCCATTTGGCTAGCCCCATCATGAGTTTCACCGATTTTGTGAATTTTCCCAGTATGATACAATACACGTTCTGTAGTTGTGGTTTTACCAGCATCAATATGGGCCATTATTCCTATATTTCTATAGTCTTCAAGTTTAATTTCTCTTGCCATAATATCAAACAATTCCTATTATCATCTAAAGTGAGCAAATGCTTTATTAGATTCAGCCATTTTGTGAGTATCTTCGCGTTTTTTAACAGCTCCACCCATTTTATTAGAAGCATCAATTATTTCATTTGCTAACTTTTCTTCCATAGTTTTTTCATTTCTTAAACGAGCATATTGAATCAATCATCTTAATGCTAAAGTTTGTTTTCTTCTTGCACTAACTTCAACTGGAACTTGATAGTTAGAACCACCAACTCTTCTTGATCTAACTTCAAGTTGAGGCGATATATTTTCCATTGCTAAATTAAATATTGCTAATGGTTCTTTATTGGTTTTAGTTTTAATAATTTCAAATGAGTTATACAAAATAGATTCAGCAACTGATTTTTTACCATCAAGCATAATTGTATTAATAAGTTTTGTAATGATTTTAGATTTAAAAACTGGATCTACTAAAACATCTCTAACTGGAGTTTTTTGTTTTCTTGACATATTTTTTCCTTATCTTAATTAATTAGCTTTTGGTTTTTTAGTTCCATAAATCGATCTTGCTTGTTTACGTTTTTCAACACCTGCTGCATCTTGTGTTCCACGAACGATTGTATATCTAACCCCGGGTAAATCTTTAACTTTACCACCTCTTATTAAAACTACTGAGTGTTCTTGCAAGTTATGTCCTTCGCCAGGAATATATGCAGTAACTTCTTGTCCATTTGAAAGTCTAACACGAGCATATTTACGAATAGCTGAATTAGGTTTTTTAGGTGTCATTGTACCAACACGAGTACATACACCACGTTTAAATGGACTTGGAATTTTATTTTCCTTTTTTTGTAAAGAATTAAACATCATTCCTAAAGCAGGCGCTTTAGACTTTGCAGTTTTATCTTTACGCCCATGATTAATTAGTTGACTAATTGTAGGCATATTTTTTCCTTTCAAATAATATATTGTTATAAAAATGTTTAATAATTATACAACAACTTAGCCGGTGTTTACATAAAAAATTAAAAATGTTTTTGATACTACAAATAATAAAAAAAAGCTAATAATTTTAGCCTTATTTAATAACAATTAAAACTATTTATTTTTATAGAATTTAATGATTAAATATTTTTTATATTCTTCGAGAAATTCATCTAATGGTTTTTCAAAAACTTCATCAGTTTTTTCATCTAAAGAATAGGAAACTTTAGCATGAGGATTATAAAACAAATCCTCAAATTCATAATCACGATATGTAAGTCAAGTATTCTTTTGAATTAATGCATAATTTGGATCTTGAGAACGAATAGTCTCTAAATATTCATCATATTTTTTTCCATATTCTTTAGTTCCGATATTGCTTTCAATTCCATTACTTTCACGAATGATTTCGACTTTACGATCAATCGATTCCATTCATTTTATCTCATTTTGAATTTTCATTTTAGGATCATTGTCATTATTTTCTATTTTAGCATAGTAATCTAAGTTATCTAATGTTGACCCTTTTTGAATATCATCTAAAGATGAATAAAATAAATTAATTTTAAAAATTTCACTTAAATATTCTTGATATTGTTTTTTTAAAACAATATTATCCATATTATTATAAAAAGCAGAAAATTTTAATAATGTATTAGTTGCTAATACTCTATTTTTTTCCATTTTTTCTGAATCAATATTAATTTTTTCAGGGCAGGGATCAGTTAATGATATACCGACATTTTCCTTTAAGCTTCTTAATTCTTCTAATATTTTATTATCTTTTGTTTTATATTGAGGTTCATTAAACATAACTTTTTTAATCACTAATATTGATATGTTAAAGAAAACTAATAAAATTCCACAAATAATAATTGAAATTAGATAAAAAGAACTATATTGATCTAATGTATTATTTTTAGTAAACTTTCTAACAAATAATACTATTGATGCAATCAACGTACTAATTATCAAAGTATTTATTAATAAAACATTATAAAAAGAAGAACTTTTTTTATTAAATCCTTGCACATATGGAATAAATAATTCTTTTCCAAGAACTTCTTTTGTTTTTTTAATACTATTTTTAAAATTAATTAAAAATTTAATAATTAAATAAATTGAAACTAATAATAATATTGATACTAATATTGTAAAAGTAAAAGCTGATTTCATGTTTTATCCTTTTTTAGTTAAATTATTATCATCAGAATTAGATTTATTGTCCTTATTCTTAATATCTTTTTCATCTTTTAAAATTGATTCTTTATCATTTGACACTTTGGTTTCTATTGTTTCATTAGAGTTATTATTTGAAGAACTTTCTTTAACTTCGTTTGTATTATTATCAGAAAATAATAATGCAATTTTTTCAATCAATTGTTCTTTTGAAAATTCTTCAGGATTATATATATTTAGTTTTTTAGCCATTATTACTAAATTTTCTTTTTCTAATGTTGAAAGATTATTTTTATAATAATTGATTTTTGAATCTTGAGCATTAGAATTTTGATTTGTTTGTTCGTTTAAAACAACATTATTTCCATTATTTTCAGTTGTTTGATTATTTTTTTGGTTTGAAGAAAATGATTGATTATCATTTTGTTGTGCAAATTGACTAAATAATTGATTAAATAAACCACCATTTTGAATATTACGGTAATAAGCTTTTAATTTATAAAATTCTGAAATAACTTTTTTAATTTGTCTAAAAATAAAAGGATATGAGAAAACAAAAATCAATGAATTAATCAAACTTGTAATTTGAATTAAATTTCAACTTCTTAAATTAAGTATTTGATTTCAATTAAAAATAAAATTAACAATAATAACAAAAAATATGAAAGGAATTATAAATAACAATATTGATGAAAATAATGAGTAATCTTTATTTTTAATACATTTTGCAAAACTTGCAATATATCAAAATGTAACAACTAATAAAACCACTAAATAAAATGATGAAGTGATTAGTAATGAACGATATGCTTTATCAGCAAGTAAAGCATCTTTTTTTTCTAATAAGTTATTAATGTTTTCAATATATGATTCTCTAAGAACAAAACCATGAATAATTCCTGCCAATTGAACAAAAATCATAACAACAAAAATTACTAACAATGATATAAATCAAGGCGTAGCATTTTTATTTTTTGCTTTAAACATTTCTTGAACATTACCATATTGTGGTTTGTATTCATTAAATTCTGGATTCATATTTCTCCTTTATATAATTTAAAAATTATATTTTAAAATATTATTTTTTTTATTATTTGCTTTCATTATTAATTTCATTAAGCATAACATTGGGATAATCAATTTCAAAATGCATATTTTTTCCGTCTTTATCAATAAAATCTAATTCTTTAGCACATAATCTTTGATTAAAATCATCAATCTTTTTATTATAAATAGGATCGCCATAAATTGGATGTTTAATATATGCAAGGTGAACTCTTATTTGATGAGTTCGTCCTGTTTTTAAGATACATTTTACTAATGTTTTTTCTTGATTATTAATCATTAAATATTTGAGTGGTTCAACTGTTGTATAAGCGTTTTTAGAATTAAGAAAAGAAACTGCAAATCTTTGTCGATTTTTAGGATCGCGTCCAATTGGTAAATCTAAGTTAATTATTTTATTTTCAATTTCGCCATCACATATTGCATAATATGTTCTCTTGATTTCATGATTTTTTAATAAAGATGCAAAATAATTATGTGTTTCATTATTTTTAGCAATTAATAAAAGTCCACTTGTGTCTTTATCAATTCGATGGACTATCCCCATACGAAGTAAACCATTTACATTGCTTAAATTATTTTTAAAATGATAAATTAAAGCATTTGCTAGTGTATTTTCTCTATGCCCTGGCGCAGGATGAACTACCATCCCTGAAGGTTTATTGATTATCAAATAATTTTCATTTTCATAAACTATATCAATTTTAATATTTTGTTCAATTAAATTAGTTTGCTTATCTATTAATTTAATTATGGTAATTTCATCATCTATTTTAAGTAGATATTTATTTTTGTTTATTTTTATATCATTAACAAAAATTGCACCTTCTGAAATAAGTTTTTGGATATCATTTCGACTTATTTCAGGAATATTATTTGCTATATATTTATCAATTCTATCGCTATATAAGACTTTAATTTTAAACATAGCAATATTTTAACATAAATATATAATTTTAGAGTATGGCTGAAATCATTGTTAAAAAATCTAAATTTATAAGTTTAATTTTTGATATACATTCAAAAGATGAATTTAATGTTTTGCTAACTAAAATTAAATCCGAAAACAAAAAAGCAAGTCATATTGTTTATGCTTATATGATAAACAACAATGATTATCATTTTTCAGGATATTCAGATGACAATGAACCACATGGTGTTGCTGGCATACCATTATTCAAATTAATGCAAAATAAAAATCTAATCAATAAATGTATTATAGTGATTAGATTTTTCGGTGGAACAAAGTTAGGCAAGCCAACTTTGTTAAGAACATATTTAAAAGCGGCTTTATTACTTTTCTAAAATAGTTGAATCTATTTCGAGAGGTTCGGATTTATTTTTTTCAACATGTTTACCCATTTTCTTATAATATGAATAAATCATTCCAAATTGAATTGCATAAATTGTTAGTGAAACAATTTGTCATATTAGGGCTGGCATAACTTCAAGTCATGCTTGTTGTGCACCAATTAATGCTGTTTTGTGAACTGGAATTAAAATAAAATAAATTATTCATAATCCATTATTAATCATAAATAAAAATGGCATTCAAGGAGTCAACCCTTTGAAATCTTTTTTCTTTAAGCTTATGATTAATTGTGGTAAAAATGCTAGAGTCGTTAAAGAAGGTGCAATAGCTGCAATAACACTTCTGTATGACTCATTTAAAATCGGAATTGGATAGTTGTGTCCTTTTTCAGGACGTCCTGATTTAAATCAATCAACAATATTAATAGTAAATATAATTGCTAATAATAAAGTTAATAATAAGACAAATACTATACCTAAAATAACTTGTAACATTAATTTTTTATTCTTGTCTTCGCGATAATAATATAGATAAAACATTGTTGCTGAATAAATGGCAATGCATACAAAGTTAGCAATAAACACTTGTCAGTATCTAGGGCCTGCAAAGACACCATATGCAACTCATAACAAAATACCTACATAAAAAATTCAAAATGATGCAAAGTTAACCTTTCCGGTTTTTTTTGTTTTTAATTGTTGAATTAATTGCGGAATTCCAAGGCCGATAGTCGCTAATGCACCTAAAATTCCAAAAATTTCAATTGCTATATTCATAATCTTGAAAATTATAAAACATTTTGAAAAAAATAAATAAAAACACCCATTGGGTGTTTAGTCATTTATGAAATGGTGGCTCCGGCAGGAATCGAACCAGCGACACACGGAGCTTCAGTCCGTTGCTCTACCGACTGAGCTACAGAGCCATGGCGGTCCAGACGGGAATTGAACCCGCGATCTCTTCCGTGACAGGGAAGCGTATTAAACCACTTTACCACTGGACCGTGGTTGCGGAGATTGGATTTGAACCAATGACCTTTGGGTTATGAGCCCAACGAGCTACCAACTGCTCTACTCCGCTATATAATGGCGGGCAATGAGGGATTCGAACCCCCGCGGGCCGTGAAGCCCCTGGCAGTTTTCAAGACTGCTCCCTTCAGCCAGGCTTGGGTAATTGCCCATGGTGGACCCAACAGGACTCGAACCTGTGACCGACCGGTTATGAGCCGGTTGCTCTAACCAACTGAGCTATGGGTCCTTATCAAACTCTGTTGAGTTGTACATATGGTAGCACCGAAGAGAGTCGAACTCTTGACCTTCCGGGTATGAACCGGATGCTCTAACCAACTGAGCTACAGTGCCAAATGGTGGAGAGGAAGGGACTCGAACCCTCTACCTCCTGCGTGCAAGGCAGGCGCTCTAGCCAGGTGAGCTACCCCCCCATAAATGGTGAAGAAGACAGGATTTGAACCTGCGACCACTTGGTCCCAAACCAAGCGCTCTGCCAAACTGAGCTACTTCTCCACTTTCAACATGCTTAACGCTTTATAATTATATATAAAAAAAATTAATATAGATAAAAAAACAATATTAGGATTTTAAGTTTTTAGTAAAGTTAAAATTCATCATTTCAACTAAACTCATAGTCTAAAATTTTAACTATATCACCATTTTTTATTCCCTTCTTTTTCAAAGAATCATAAACACCTAAATCTTTTAATTTGGCATTAAATCTTCATAAATTATCAATTGAAATTAAAGGAATTTTATTGTATATATCATAAACTTTTGAACTTGATATTTCAAATTTATTATTACTAATTTTATTAATAATAATTTCATCTTTAGCTAAAGAAATTGTTATTTCTTCTTTTTCTTTTTCTAAATAAGTTTCTAAAAGAGAATTTGAATTTTTGATTAATTTATATAATTCTTTTTTAACATTTTCGATATTTTTCTCTAATAATGCAGAACATTCAATAACATCAATGTTAGGAAATTTAGCTTTAAATAATTTTAAATTTTTATAAAAATATTCAAGATCACTTTTATTTGCAATAACAATTTGTGGTAATTTTTCAAGAAACAAATTATAAGATTTCAATTCTTTATTTATGATTAAATAATCTGTAATTGGATCTTTATTTTCATTTCCAAAATCAATAATATGAGCAATCACTTTGCATCTTTCGATATGTTTTAAAAATTGAATTCCAAGGCCTTTGCCTTTTGAAGCAAATTCAATTAAACCTGGTAAATCTGCAACTACATATGAATAATCTTTATAGTTAACAAGTCCAAGTTGAGGCACAAGTGTGGTAAAATCATAATCAGCAATTTTAGGTTTTGCATTTGATATTTTTGATAATAATGAACTTTTACCAGCGCAAGGTTTACCAATAAAGCCTATGTCTGCCAAAACTTTTAAATTCAAAATAAGATCATATTGTTGACCTTTTGTTCCATTTTCACAAATTCTAGGTGCAGTATTTCGACTTGATTTAAATTTAGTATTACCTTTACCGCCAATACCACCTTTAGCAACTAAATATAATTTTTCATCAATAATATCAGCTAATAAATCATTATTAACTTCATTTATTATCATAGTTCCTATTGGAACTTTTATTATTAAATCATTTCCATTTGCACCATAAGCGTTTTTAGTTTTACCGTTCTCACCGTTTTGAGCTTTATATTTTGTTTGATAATGAAATGGTAATAATGTATTCATTCCATTATCCCCTTGGAAATAAATATTACCACCGTTTCCTCCATCGCCTCCATCAGGTCCACCACGGTCAACATTTGCTTCTCTTCGAAAACTAATTATTCCATTACCACCGTTTCCGGCAAGAATACTAATTTTTGCTTGATCAATAAATTTCATAATTATAATTTTACCAATAATTAAAAATTCCAAACTTTTAAGTAAGGAATTTTTTAATTGTTATTTAGTTTGAGATGCTACCATTTTTTTATATTTATTCATTAAAATAATTGCACAAACAAAAGCCATTAATTGTAAAACAAACGTTCCAATTAATACTAATAAAAATAATGTACTATTTTCTTGATCGTTATTACCACTAATATATAATAATATATTAAATACTATTGTTAATATTCCTAAGGTTAAAAAAGTTAACAAAAAAACTACATATAATAGTATGAACCAACCTGACACTAATAATGCATAAATATCTGAATTATAAGAACCTCTTATCGCCGTATATACTATAGCCAAAAAAGAAACTAAAAAGATAAAAATAAATGAAGATATTGCTATTATTTGCCCTAACATTACAAAAAAAGATCTTTTTGCATTTTTATATATTTTTTGGTTATTATCATATACATTTAAAGTATTTATTTGATTATTATTTTCCATCATTCTCCTTATTGTTTACAATAATTTTATCATTTGTTTTGTTTTTTTCTTTTTTGATATTTATATTTTCATCTTTAATAACAATGATTATACACACTAAAGAAATTACAATAATTGCAAAACTACCTAATAAAATCAATAAATATAGAACGAAATTTTTTTCGTCTTTTCAATTTTTTATAAATAAATTAAGGTTAAAAATAACTACTATTATTTTTAGTGTAAACATTGCTACTAATGCAAATAAGATAAATCATTTAAATGCTAAATTAGTATGAAATCCAATATTTGTATTCAAATGATGAATGGTATAATTCATTAACCCTCAAAAAAGCAATACAAATATTAAAAAAGTATTGATAACAAAAGCTGTTAATGTACTAATAAATGATTTTCTTAATAAATTTGCTTTTTCTTTCATATGTCCTCCTAATTTTTAATTCTTTCAAAGAAAATTGTTTTTATATCCAAAATTTTACTATTAAATTTAGCAAAATCAAAGAGTTTATCTCTATTCAAATCTAAACTAATATTATTAAATATATTATTAGTTTTTATTGGCATAATTATATTTAAACATAACAATATTAAATAAATTCCGTTTAATAATGTGTTTAAAATAACATTCAAGCGCATTAAATTATCTTTCAAAGTCCAAGGTTTTGTAATGTCAATATATTCATTTAGTTTAGAACTAAAAAATAATACTTGTTTCATTGCCTTATCAATGTAAAATTTATTCATTTCATCTTTATAAATTTCATAGGTTTTATTTAGCTCATCATAAATATTTTTATCTATATCTTCAAGATTTTCTTTATCGTAAATAGTACCATTTGAAAAAGAATTATTAACCATTTTAATAGTACGATTAATTAAATTACCAACATTATTTGCTAAGTCTGCATTTAAAACATTAACCATTTGTTCTTCTGAGTATGCATAATCAGAATCCAGATTAATTTGCGAAGCGAAGAAATATTTTATTTCTTCAAAACCATATTTTTTAATTAAAGGAATTGGATCAATAACATTTCCCTTAGATTTAGACATTTTTCCTTCAGGAGTAATAATTCATGAATGAATTATTTCTTTCGTTGGCATTTTTAAATCTAATGATTTTAAAAATATAGGTCAATAAATAGCATGAAATCTTGAAATTTCTTTACCTAAAATGTGCACTCTTTCATCACCTTGTTCTCAAAATTTTACAAAATTATCATTGTTAGGTTCTAAATAATTTAAAGCAGTTAAATAATTAAATAAAGCATCAAGTCAAACATAAATAACATGTTTTGAAATTCCAATTTTATCTAGTTTGATTCCTCAATCAAAAGAAACACGAGTAATTGATAAATCTTCTAATCCCTTGTTTAGAAAATTATTAATTAATTCTTTTTCGATTGCTTTGTTTGATAAAAAATTTGGATTTTCTTTGAAATATTTTAAAATCCAATCAGTAAAACTTGACATATTAAAGAAATAACTTTCTTCTTTTATTTCTTGTAATAAGTGACCAGATGTCGGATGATAATAATTATTATCTTTTTTTATTGCTTGAGATTTAGTTAGAAATTCTTCATCATTTATTGAATATAAACCTTCATAATTTCCTTTGTATATTATTTTTTTTTCAAGCATTTTTTGAAATATTTTTTGAATGATTACTTCATGCTTTAAATTTGTTGTTCGAGAAAAATAATCATAATCAATATGTAGTAAGTTTCATAAATTTTCAAATTTTTCTTTTTGTGCATTAACATATTTTTGAGGTAAAATGTTTAATTCTTCAGCTTTTTTTTGAATTTTTTGACCATGCTCATCAATGCCGGTAACAAAAAATGTTTCATATCCTTGTTGTTTTTTATAGTTTCTATAAACTCAAGCTAAAGTTGTGGTTAAAACATGTCCAATGTGTAAATTTCCACTTGGATAATAAATTGGTGTACTTATATAAAATGTTTTATTTGTTTTCATTTTTTTCCTTAACCTTTATTGGTGAATATAATTTTTTAATTTCATCTCTATATTCATGATTGTTAATATCATCATAATGCAAATACAAATTTTTTTCAAAATGTGTTCCTCAGCCTGAATTGAATCTAGATTCAACTAAACAAAATTTAGGTTCATCATTAATTCGGGGGTATACTAATTTTATTCTTTTTGGTTCAAATTTATATTTACGCAATAAACTAATTAAATCAATATATCTTGCAATTGGTAAAACAATAGTTAAATAGCCTTTTTGCTCAATTATTTTTGCTGAGTTTGAAATTAGTTGTTCTAATGTTAAGCATATTTCATGAGTCGCAATTTTTTTAGATTGAGAAGTATTTATTCTAGGATTGTTATAATTTTCATTATAATATGGAGGATTTGCAACAATGGATGAATATTTTTTTGCTTTCTTATTCCCGCATTTGTAAGCATATTCTTTAACATATTCATTATAATCAGCATGTATTATTTTAATTTGATTATCTAAATTATTTAATTTAACATTTTTTTGAGCAATAATACATGCTTCTTTTTGTATTTCAATTGCATCAATGTTAATGTTTTTAGAACGTGAAGCAATAAAAATAGATAAAGCGGCATTATTTGTTCCAACTTCTAAAATATTTGAAATATTTCTATTTATTGAAAAAAAATTACCTAATAAAATAGTGTCAACTGAATAATTAAACATTTCTTTGTCTTGATAAACAAATAAATTCCCACTGTATCCTAAATTATTTTTAATAATTTTTTTCATAAAAACAATTATAAACTAAAAGTTTTAAATAAAAAATCCCATAGTAGGGATTTCTCGATAAATTGTTAAATTAAGCTTGCGCATTTGTATGAACAGGTTTAGTTTCGCTAGGAACATTAGCAACTAATATTAATATTCATCCTATAAGTGCAACAATAGGAATTAATAGAAAAATTAATAAAATTCCACCTGTTTTTGTTTCTTTATATTTAAATGCTTCAATTAATGTTAATATTCAAAATACAATAGATACTATAGGAATTAACATTAATAATGCATATATTTTTACTTTTGGCATAATACTTTCCTTTCAAATGATTGATAAAATTATAAACTCCTTTTCAAAAAAAAAAAAAACGAAGCATGATTACTTCGTTAGTCTTATTTAGATTAATTATTATCATCAAATTCAGATGCATCATTTGTATCATCAGTTTCAATAACATCATTATTTTCATTGACATTATATTCTTCACCAATAACTGATTTTAGATTTTCTGCAAATTCTTCATCAGAAATTTGTGCAGCAGGTAAATTTGAATCAATGTTTTCATTATCATAATTTGCATCAAAGTATTGTATTGAAGGTTTGATATCATACTTAGAATTTGCTTCAAATGGATATAAAGCAGTTCCGGCAGGAATTTTTTTACCAATAATAATATTTTCTTTTAGTCCTAATAAATCATCATTACGTGATGAAATTGCTGAATGAACTAAAATTTTTGAAGTTTCTTGATAAGATGCAGCTGATAAAAATGAATTAGATAGAAGTGGTACTTGTTTTGCACCTTTAATAACAATTTCACCATAAGCAGGGATCATTCCCTTTGAAAGAAGGTTTGAATTTTCTTCTTGATAGTCAAATATATCAACAATAGCTCCTGCAAAAAACTTAGAATCACCAGGAATAGTAATAATAATTTTTGACATCATTTGACGAATGATAATTTCAATATATTTATCACTAATTGAAATACCTTGTGTACGATATATTTTTTGTATTTCTTTTAATAAATAATTTTGAGTAGTAATGGTATCAGTTAATTCTAATAATTCTTTAATAATAATTGGACCTTCTGAAAGTTTTTGACCGATTCTTACATAATCACCAACATTAACTCTTAATTTTTTATTTGAGTTTACAAATACTTTTTCACTTTGAATATATCCATCTGAGGTTTTATTTTCAATATAAATCATAAAATGATTATTATTTTCAGGATCTTCTTCGATTTTTATAACTTTACCTTCATAAGGTGAAATTACAGCAGGTCTACCTCATGGTTGTTCATGGGCATCAATTAATTCAATTAAACGAGCAAAACCGCCTGTTATATCTTCAACACCAGCAACCCCTCCAGTATGGAAAGTACGCATTGTAAGTTGTGTACCGGGTTCACCGATAGATTGAGCAGCAATAATTCCAACCGCTTCACCAATATTTACAATTCTATTAGTTGCTAAATCTTTACCAAAGCACATCTTACATACACCATTTCTAGTGTTGCAACCAAGAATTGATCTAATTTCAACTTCAGTATATCCTTCAGCGATTATAGCATTAGCAATTTTTTCATTAATTAAAGTATTTCTATCAGCAATTAACTCTAAAATCCCCATTTTATTTAATTGTTTTTTATAAATAGGCTTATTAGTATAACGTCCAATAATTCTGTCTTTTAAGGAAACAATAACTTGATTTGTTTTTGAATCAACTATTTCGCGAGCAACATAGCCATAGTCGGAACCACAGTTTTCTTCACGAACAACAATGTTTTGAGCAACATCAACAAGTCTACGGGTTAAATATCCTGATTTTGCAGTATTAAGAGCAGTATCTGTTAGACCTTTACGAGCACCATGTGTTGAAGAATAGAATTCAAAAGCAGTAAGTCCTTCAATAAATGATGATTTAACAGGAACTTCAACAGTTGATCTAACAACTCTATCATTTTTAGCATCAGCTTTAGTGGTTTTGGTATTATTAGCCATAAGACCACGCATACCAGCTAATTGAACATAATTGGATATATTTCCACGAGCACCAGAATTTATCATTGTAATAACAGGGTTTGATGGATTAGCTTTAATAATTTCTTCTAATTCATGTTGAATCTTGTCTTTTACTTCAGTCCATTTTTTAATTGATAATGAATATCTTTCATCATCAGTAATCATTCCTTGATTATAATAATTTCTTAATTTAGAAATATATTCATCCCCTTCAGAAATATATTGATTCTTTTTATTAGTTTCTAAAATATCAGCAAAAGAAATTGATATTCCAGAAATAGTTGAATATTTAAAACCTAATTCTTTAATTTGATCAAGAATTGATGCAACCATGTTTGTATATTTAAATCAAACACGATCTAATATTTGTGCTTTTTCAGAAGCGCTATATTCAAAATTAATGATTTCATTGCTTTTTTCTTGACTATTTTTAATCTTTTCTGCTTCTTCTTTTATATAAAAGTAAATTAATTTAGCATGTTCTGTTGATATTTTTTTGCTTTCGTATGTTGTTAATTCAAAACAATCACTTAAAATTGTTTCTGATGAAATATCATTGTTTAATAAAGAATCATTAATTTTATCAACAACATTTGCAATTTTTTCAATTGTTGTTGTTGCAACATATTTATCAAAAATATATCTAATTGTTTTAGCAATATTCTTTTTGTTAAATCCAGATAAAATTGGTAATTTTTCTTTAATATATGTTTTAATATCTGTTCCTGGATTAACAATATATTTAAATATTGATTTACCATATTCTTCAATTGAAGAATATTTACCAACTTCATTTGAATAAATGAATGGAAAACTCATTGGAAAAATATTATTAAATATAAATTTACCAACAGTTGAAATGATATATGGACGACCAATTATTTTTGAATTGATTGAGTTACTATCAAATGTTTTAACCTTTTCAAGAGGCAATGCAACTCTTGCATGAAGTGAAACTTTTTTAGCTTCATAAGAACGCATCATGTGCTCAAAAGAATCAAAAACTTTTCCTTCGCCTAATGCGTCTTTTTCTTCCGTTGTTAGATAATAAATACCTAATACCATATCTTGTGATGGGTTAATAATAGGTTCACCATCTTTAGGACCTAATATATTTTTATTAGCAAGCATTAGTTCTCTAGCTTCTAATAAGGCTTGATCTGAAACTAAAACGTGAACAGCCATTTGGTCACCATCAAAGTCAGCATTGAATGGCGTACATACTAATGGATGAAGTTTAATTGCTTTTCCACGCACTAAAACAGGTTCAAAAGCTTGAATTGATAAACGGTGAAGTGTAGGTGCACGGTTTAATAAAACAAGCCTTCCTTCAATTGATTTAGCAACATAAGGTCAAATTTTTGGATTTTGATCTTCAATCATTTTTTTAGCTTGTTTAATTGTTGTTGCTTCTTCATTGTCAATTAATGTTTTAATAATTCATGGTTCAAATAGTTTTGCAGCCATTTCACGTGGAATACCACATTGATGCATTTTAAGATCAGGACCAACAACTATAACTGAACGACCAGAATAGTCAACACGTTTTCCTAATAAGTTTTGACGAAAACGACCTTTTTTACCTGTTAAAGCGTCTGAAATTGATTTAAAAGGACGATTGTCTTTAGAAAGAACAGGGTTTGGTGATCTTCTTTGGTTATCAATTAAAGCATCAACAGCTTCTTGAATCATCCGAAGTTCATTTTGAACAACTAAAGTAGGTGCATCTTTTTCTTGTCATTGTTTCAAACGGTTATTTCTAATAATTACACGACGATATAATTCATTAATATCAGAAGTTGAATGTCTTCCACCATCTAATTGAATTAAAGGTCTTAAATCGGCAGGAATTACCGGCAAATTGTAAATTAACATGCTTGTTGGATCTTGTTTTGATTCAATAAAAGCATTAATTACTTGTAAACGTTTGTATAACTTTTCACGAGTAGATTTTTGTGATAATGTAAATTTTTGTTCTTCTTCTTTATTAATTTTCTTAATTTTTTCAGTTACAATTTCTTTTTCTTTTTTAAGGTCAATATTTTTTAATAAATATTCAATAGCTAAAGCACCGGTACCAATTTTAGCGTCTGAATAATGTTCAATAACTTCATTTAATTCATAAAAATCAATTCCATAGTCTTGACCTATTTTTGATGTTGCTTTTTCAACTAAATCATCTAAAGTTTCTTTAATATCATCATAATCTTCAGTGTCAGGTTCAAATCTTTGAATTAATTCTTCTAAAGCATCTTTATAAATATTAGCAGCTTCGTTAATATCAATAATAGTATTTTTAGGTAACGATTTTAGTCCGCCACTTTCAAGAACAATATTACTTTTATAATAAATTAAATTTTCAAGGTCAATTCTTTTAACAGGTTCGGTACTTCTTCCAGTTTGTAAACCTAAAAGTTTATAAATGATTGAGTGATCAACTTTAAAATATCAAAAATGCACAACAGGACTGTTAAGTTTAATATGCCCCATATGGTTACGACGTGCAATTTTTGGTAAAATTTCAACTTTTTCTTGTTTACATAACTCAGTTCTAGTACAAAAAGTTCCTTCATTAATTTTTTTGTATTTAAAGCCACAAATTGGACAGCGATAATCAATCATTGGTCCAAATATTACCTCATCAAAAAGCCCACCACGTTCTGGTTTATAACTTTTATAGTTAATTGTTTCAGGTTTTGTAACTTCACCATGCGATCATGATTCAACATCGTTAGGAGTGGCTAATGCTAATGAAATCTTAGCAATTTTATCGCCATCTAAAGTTGCATATTTTCTAGATTTTTTCATTATTATTCCCCACTTCCTTCAATTTCTTGATAGTATTTAGTATCAACACGATTGTCGATTTCATCATATTCACCATTTTCATTTTTTTCATGCGCTTCTAATTTAATGGAAAGTCCTCTTAATTCATAAGCTAATACATTAAATGATTCAGGCATACCTGGTTTTGGAAGTTTTGTTCCCTTAGCTAAAGCATTATATAGTAAGTTTCTTCCAACAATGTTATCCGATTTATATGTAAGTAATTCTTGTAAAACGTTACTTGCACCATATGATTCAATAGCTCAAGTTTCCATTTCACCAAATCTTTGTCCACCATTTTGTGATTTACCACCTAATGGTTGTTGAGTAATTAATGAATATGGTCCAACTGAACGAGCATGCATTTTATCATCAACCATATGATAAAGTTTTAACATATACATAATTCCAACTGAAATAGGGTGATCAAATTTTTCACCAGTTTGACCACTATATACTACAGATTTACCGCTAGGATCAATTTTTGCTTCTTGAAGAATTTCCTTAATTTGATTATGAGTAATTCCATCAAATACTGGGGTTACAAATTTAACGCCTAGTTTTTTAGCAGCAAGTCCTAAATGTAATTCAAGCACTTGACCAATATTCATACGTGAAGGTACACCTTGTGGGTTTAAAACCATATCAAGTGGAGTTCCGTCTTCAAGATATGGCATGTCTTCAACTGGTAAAACAATTGAAACAACACCTTTATTACCATGACGGCCAGCCATTTTATCGCCAACTTTAATTTTACGTTTTTGAGCAATAGATACTTTAACAATTTTTTCAATACCATCTTCTAATTGATCGCCTTGTTCACGACTTAATACTTCAACAGCAACAACAGTTCCATTATGACCATGCTTTACTTTTAAAGAAGTATCTTTGCTTGAAGATGATTTTTGGCCAAATATAGCAGCCATAAGTTTTTCTTCAGGTGTTGGGTTTTCTTCACCTTTTGGTGAAGTTCTTCCTACTAAAATATCACCTGCTGCAACTTCTGATCCAATTCTTACAATACCATTTTCATTTAAAAATCTTTTTGAAAAATTAGATGCATTAGGAATATTAGCAGTTAATTCATCATCACCAGCTTTTGAATGTCTAAATTGAATTGTTTGTTCTTCAATATGAATTGATGTATAAACATCATCTTTAACTAGTCTTTCTGACAAAATAACAGCATCTTCATAGTTATAACCGTTTCAAGTTGAAAATCCGACAAGAATATTTTTTCCTAGTGCAAGTTCACCATTATTCATTGAAGGACCATCAACTAATAAATCGCCCTTTTTAATTTCATCACCAATATTAACTAATGGTTTTTGATGAATTAAAGTCCCTTGATTTGACCGTTCAAATGTTCTTAAATTATATGTTTCAACTTTTTTTCCTGTTAGAGGCATCACTTTAATTTGGTTTGCATCGACATAAGTAACAGTTCCATCAATATTTGAACGAATATTAGTTGAGGAATATTTAGCAATATCAGCTTCAACACCGGT